>JAIRSU010000015.1 GCA_031255285.1 Treponema sp.
TTCACTATGGCTGGCGGGACCATCAGCGGCAATACCGCCTCCTACGGCGGCGGAGTGTACGTAGCCTCCGGGATGTTTACGATGACCGGCGGGGAAATCAGCGACAACATCGCTTCCAACTCCAACTACGGTGGTGGGGTATACGTGTCCAGCAACGGGACTTTTACGATGAGCGGCGGAGAAATCAACGGCAATTCCGCTTCCCGAGGCGGCGGGGTATACAGTAGTGGGACCTTTACCAAACAGTCCGGCGGGACCATCTACGGGTCAGACGCAAGCGCTTCGTTGAAGAACACCGCGACTGGCGGCGACAGTTACGGACATGCGGTCTATGTGTATATCAGCAGTTCTTCCAGTAGAAAGCGCAACTCCACGGCTGGCGCGGGCGTTACGCTGAACAGCGGCTCCTCCGCCAACTGGGAATGAGAGATACGCGATAGTTAGTCCGCGGACTACGGTCTTTCGGGAGACGCTTTAGAAGGCGTTCCAAAGGCGCGCGGTTCGCGGACTTTTTTTTGGACCTCTGTGGCGCCAGACACTTTCGGTGTCTGTCACCGTAGGCTTCGCCTGTTTGACGCGGCTCGTCTACGGTAAGGGACGCGGCGCGCCTATGGGCAGGGGCGCGTCATGCCCGTGGACAGGGACGCGCTTCGCCCGTGGACAGGGACGCGGCTCACCCGTGGACAGGGACGCGGCTCGCCCATACTAAGGGGCGCAGGCGACTCCTGACGGACGACTTCCTAATGCACGGGGTAAGCAAGAGTGTCTGTCACCGCAGGCATAGCCTGACGGACGACTTCCTATTATTTTGATGGCTATTTTGATGGCTACGCCTACGGCGGCGTCTGGCGCCGCTAGGAATCATAGATGGGCTTGGTCCGCCTTATTTGCGCGCGATAGCAGGCTTGACGACAGTGGCGTCTTTGTTCGCCCGGGAATAGCCGCAAGCTCTACGCGCCGCGTCTTCAGGCATGGTAGCAAAGGCGCAAAAGTCTTTCATCTCAATAGCGTCTACAAGGTGGTTCGGAACATTACCGGTGCGCGCAAGAAGTCCTGCTACATCGCGGGGTGTGGCTCCATGCTGCCTCCCAAGCCCTACATAGACCCGCAGACTGTCGAACGGCAGTCTGCCGTCCGTGGATACAGAACCCCCTCCTCCTCTGTCCTCGCCAAACTTGCGCCATTTGCCGTGCTGTTCGCGCCGTTCCCGTCCAGGCTCTCCTCGCCGCATAACGCTGTGCCGCGAAGAACGCGCGTCTCGGCGCACTTCCTCGTAGGCTCTTGTCTCCGCGAACTCGGTGATTGCGCCGTAACGCGAGGGATCCAGTAATTCCCCAAAAGACAGGACAATAAGTGCGCCGACTGCCTTTTCCGCGCCGAGTTTGCTTATAAGTTCGCGGCTCACCGCGCCTACTGGGTCAACTAAGAGCGCGGATTTCTCTTTGGACGGCTCGTCCGCTACAGCGTTTCCAAGCGGCGCGTCTGGTCTCTGCTCGTCAGGCGGCGCTTTTTCGAATAACGCTGTTTGTATTGCCGCTACGCTCTCTTCAGCCTCCTGATCAGTCGGAACCGCTTCCATCGCGGTGCTGATAATGCGCCGTTTCAGGGACTTCATCACCGATTTTACGGTTGGCGGCTTCATAAAGGCGATGGGACTGCCGAGTATGCGTTCCATTGAACGGGAGAGTTGCGACATTCGTCCACGCTCGGACGGCAGAGCAAGACTGATAGCGCGACCGCGGCGTCCGGCCCGTCCGGTGCGCCCGATGCGGTGTACGTATATTTCTCGGTCGTGGGGCATATCCCAGTTGACAACATGGGTGAGTTTCTCAATGTCAAGTCCGCGCGCCGCAACATCGGTTGCCACAAGAATGGTCGTGAGCCGATTGCGAAAGCGTCGGAGCGTGCGCTCACGGGCTTCTTGGGAGAGGTCGCCGTGTATGGCTTCCGCATGATAGCTGTTCTCCATGAGTCTGCGGCAAAGCTCGTCCGCGCCGACTTTGGTGGCGCAGAAAATCAAGCCGTAAAAGTCATCACTTCCGTCTATGATGCGGCGCAGGGCTTCCAAGCGGTCTTCTCTCTTGACTATTAGATAAAATTGGTCAACCGCAGGCTTCTCGTCTTCGGGCGCCGCATCTTCCAGTATCTCTACCTCGCCTATGTAGTTTCTGACGATACGCAGAATGGGTTCCGGCATGGTTGCAGAGAAAAGCGCAACACGGCGGTCCGGCTTCACAGCTTTAAGAATCGTCTCAACATCGTCAAAGAACCCCATGTCAAGCATTTCATCGGCTTCGTCAAGAATGAAGAATTCTACGGAGGAGAGGTCAAGCACTTTACGTTCCATGAGGTCCATCACCCGCCCGGGAGTACCGGCTACTATCTCGGTACCGCGCTTCAGGTCGAGTATCTGACCGCGGATAGAAGCCCCCCCATAGACCGCAGTAATACGCGGGAAGGGGCGTGAGGTCAGAGAGGCTATCTCTTTGCATATCTGCTGGCATAGTTCCCGTGTGGGAGTGAGAATGAGGGCGTTAGGCGCATGTCCTGGGGTGGTGAATTTCTCCACCAGAGGAATACCAAAGGCCGCAGTTTTACCTGTGCCAGTGCGGGCTTTCACAACGAGATGCCCTTCTTCAGACAGAAGGCGCGGTAAAGCTATGGTCTGAATCGGAGTCGGCACGGTGAAACCTTTAGTCTTAACCGCTTCCATCACCGCATCCGTCAGTCCGAAATATGAAAAATCGTTAATTATATCCATTTGTTCCTTTTCTTTTACTATTCTACCAATTCCGCCTCTTTAATACAAGCCTTCAGCAAGCGAAGGTCGGCGAAAGGCAACGAAAGATATTGAGAAGTTGAGAAGTATTGAAAAGCTTGAAAAGTATTGAAGACTTCTCCTTGACCCGAAGGGACTAGTGTAAATCACCGTAAAACTGAAGGAATTACTTGACGGTTTGCGTACCAACATGATAGAATACCTGCGCATATAAGCTACTTACAGGAATTAAATAAAGTATTTGGAGGAACACGTCAAAACGACGATAAAGCTATTGCCGAGCCTTTTGCTTATAGCCGCCGCAGTCGTACTGGTTACTGGTTGTAACCGAAAGGAAGGGTGGTCGTTGAATAGGCAATCCACAGACGGACAGGCGAGAGAGAGTATTGTCATTATGTTTGCGGGAACCGAAGCGGTCTCTACCGGTCAGAGCCGCATGATGCAGGAAGTTGCGAACAAGCTGAACGCAAGCGGACGCTTCTATGTGGATGTGCAGGTCAACAGCGCCCTGTCGAATGATGTCGATGATATGGTAACTCAGGCGAGAAACGGTGCGCCCCTCGTGGTTCCTTCCGACCCCGGACGGCTGGCGAGCCAGTTCAATATCCCAGACCTTAACATCTTGATGGCTCCGTATGTACTAACAGATATAACGGTTCTGGAGAAGCTGCCAGACGCCGCCCTCTTCAAAGAATGGCAAGGCAAGCTTGAAGCCCAAGGACTTGCCTTTGTGGCGAATATGTACAACGGGTTCCGCAGTTTCTATACCACAACTCCTGTTAACGAGCCTACCGACCTGAAAGGGTTGCGGATTCGCGGGTTCAGTAACAATATCGGCGCCGCGCTTGCCAAGTATCTGGACTTTGTGAATGTCGGCGTAGCTTGGGGTGAAGTACCAGCAGGTATCCAGCAGAATACTCTGGACGGCTGCGAGGTTCAGGTCAGCGCCGCCTACAATGCGGCTGTCTACAAAGCCGCCAAATACTTGATTCTGACTAAACACTATATGCTTCAGTCGTCCTTCATCTGTTCCGCCGCACTGCTCAATAAAATGACGGAAGCGGACAGGAAATTCTTCTTGGATACTATGCAGCAAACCGCTAGTAAATATAGCCATATCATCGCATCGCAAGAAGAAATGTACTACCGACAGATGGAAGACGAAGGTGTTATGATTACCCGCCCCGATTTGAGCGCGTTCCAGTCCGCCATTGCCCCTCTGTACGCAAACAACGATATGGGCTTCACTGATGGGCTTAAAGACAGGCTGTTTAGAGAACTAGGGCTTTGAAGTCTCCAGCCGAGGATGCTTTAGCCAAAAGCGACGCTTGGTCTTTCTGGGTATTCATTTCTCTACACGGCAATTCTCAAGTTCCTTCAGCCTGTCCTTGTCAACCTTAACGTGAAGGTTTTTCTCGTGAGTGGGAATAACAAGTCCTTTGGGACCGTCTTTCACGCGGCGCAGGTATTTTACCGGTGTATAAAAGAGGTCCGCCTCCGCATTGGCGCGTCCTTTCGAGTAAAAAATCGCAAGAGTGCCCGCGTCCAAGAGAATATCCAGCGGGTAAGACTTGCCTTTTCTCTGCTTTATGAACACATAGGAGCCGGCGAAGTCTCTCACGTGAAGCCAGAGGTCCCCGCCTTTAACGTAGCGGCGCAGAAGGGCGTCGTTCTCTTTGGCGTCCCGTCCTACAATCAATAGCCAATCTCCTCTGCGAAAGGAGAGCCCTGGTCGTTTTTGGTCTTCCCGCGCGGTTTGCACGGAAATACCAGCGGGTCTGCTGTCGGACCGCAGCTTGTTACGCAAAATAAGGGGATTCGACTCGGACAATAGAGAGGAAAGGGCTGCCTCAAGGCGGGAGAGTTTCTCTTTGCCCGCAGCTAGTTCCGTGCGCAGGTCCGCAAGTCCGTTCTTCGCCTTACGGGCTTGTGCGTAATAGCGCTCGGACTGCGCCTGCGGAGGAATCTTTGGGTCAAGGGCAATTCGTACCCGCTCGTTAGTATAGAAGTTATCCGCTTCAAGCCATGTGTCTCCCGTGTGAATAGCCGCAATATTGGCAAGGACTATGTCCCCGTATTGTTTGAAACGTTCCGCATTGACAAAGTCCGCCTCTTTTTCCGCTAGTCTTTCAAGCGAAGCAATGAGTCGGTTCATTCTGCCTTCAAATATCTTCTTCGCTTGTTCTTTTAGCGTCTCCAGAGAGAAGGCGCCGCCTTGTTCCGCGTAGAAGCGGTCAATTTTCTCATTGAAACTGCCTTGTCCATCCAGTTCGCGGATATCATAAGATTTGGACGTGGGCTTCATCTCCATAGTCTCGGGTCGGTAAAACCCGCCTGTTATTTCTTCGCGTTTGGGTAGCCTCCGCATAGCGTCCATCACTCTGCCGTTCACGTCTGTTACAACCACGTTTGCCGCATTTGACCAAAGGCGCAGGTAGAGGAGCAGGCGTTCGTCCCTGTTCTTCACTGTGAGTCTCACGATACGATTGTCTTCTAGTTGGATAGCTTCCTCTATCCAGCTATTGACGACGTGGGAGTTTAGGAACTCTGCAAAGCGGAGAGGGCGGTCCCTCTTGGGAATGATCGAGAAGGTTTCATGTAAACGACAGGCTCCGGGGGTCAGTGCTATGAGTAGATTCTTACCCTTGCCTTTACCGTGGAGTTTAAGGCAAAGCACATCAAAGGCGGTTTGAACGGCTTTTTGTATTTGAAAGCCTACCAGTTCCAATTCCTCGAGTATGAGGTTGATTTCTTTCCAATTTAATGACATATTTAATAGTTATGTAACCAGTTATCCAGTAGTTTCAGTCCTGCTGCACCGGATTTTTCAGGGTGAAACTGAACCGCGCAGAGCGCACTGCGTTCAACTGCGGCGCAGAAACGTACCGAATAGTCGGCCTCTGCCACGACAATACTGTGGTCTGTCGGTTCCACATAAAATGAGTGTATGTAATAGAAGAATGGGAAGGAGAGCATGGGCGGTTCGGGAAACAAGCGGCTTCCTTTGCGAAAGACCGTACTATTCCACCCGATTTGCGGCACCTTACGACAGGAGAATTTCTTCACCGTGCCCTGAATCACGGATAAGCCGCGGACGGTTTTGCTATCGACGGGCGGAGCTTCCTCAGACGACTCGAATAGCAACTGCAATCCTATACAGATACCCAGAAAGGGACGGTCGGATTTGATCCACTCACGAATCGCGTCGTCATAGCCGGTCTTTTCAAGCGTGTCTATCGCAGTGCCGAAGTGTCCGTCTCCTGGAAAGATGATTCTGTCAAAGCGCCTTATTTCGTCAGGACCGGGCACAAAGCCTGCCTTTACCCCAAGGCAGGTCAGCGCGTTCATCACGGACCCCAAGTTACCCGCGCCATAGTTTATTACACCAATCATACGATATATTAGTATAGAAGACCTATGGAAAATATTCAAGCCAAGTGAGAAGGCAAATTATCATAGTTTCCAGCATCGCATAATGCTGGAAAATGAGAATAAGACTGTATAGGCTTCGCCTAGTAAAGCCGAGAAAGCTCACGTCCGATTTTCATACTGAATAGTCTATCGTCGATGCTCTTTCAGTTTGGGAAACCATATAACAGATGAAACTCTGTGTGTTTTAGACGATTCTCGCTATTTATAATTCCTCCCTATTGATAAATCTATGGCGCTATGATATATTGTAGTCAAAATGAATTTTACAGAACTAAACTTAAACACGGCTTTACAAAAAGGCATAGCTGAATGCGGTTACACAATCTGTACACCGGTTCAAGAACAAGTGCTAACACAGGCTTTTACCGGGCAAGACCTTTATGTTCAATCCCAGACAGGTACAGGCAAAACAGCGGCTTTTTTGACCGTTGTCTTTCAGCGCCTCCTCACAGAATCGCTTCTTTACGGGAGAAAGGCGCTTATCATGGCGCCAACGCGAGAACTCGTCGTGCAAATAGAAGAAGAAGCCCAGAGAATAGGCAAATACCTGCCTTTTAAGACTGGTAGTTTCTTCGGTGGTGTGGGATATGGGGAACAACAAGCCAGTCTCAAGAATAATGTTCAAATCATGGTCGGAACGCCGGGGCGCATCATTGATTTAAACCAGGCTGGCGTTATGAACCTCATAGATGTAGCTTTCTTGATTATAGACGAAGCAGACCGTATGTTTGATATGGGCTTTTATCCGGATTTGCGAAAAATACTCAAAGTCGTGCCTCTGGTCGATAAACGACAAACCATGCTGTTCAGCGCTACTCTTAACACTTATGTCAAGAATCTGGCGTGGGAATATACAAAGAATCCTATTGAAATAGAGATTCAGCCTGAAATCAGAACCGTAGTCCAAGTTCAGCAACTGCTTTACCACGTACCGTCAGAAAACAAGCTGAAACTTCTCCTTGGCGTGTTGAAGCGCGATAATCCCGAAAGCGCCGTCATATTCTGTAATACCAAGAAGTATACGGAAATTCTAGCGCGGCGCCTTTCTGCCAACGGATATAAATGTGAGTTCATCATCGGCGACCTTCCCCAGCCAAAGCGTCTTAAGATAATCGAGGATATTAAACAAAGAAAGATACGCTACCTTACGGCGACAGATGTCGCGGCGCGTGGGCTTGATATTGAAGATCTGTCTATGGTGGTCAACTATGACTTGCCTATCGAAGCCGAAAACTATGTTCACCGCATTGGCAGAACTGCACGTGCAGGCAAGAATGGCAAGGCTATTACCTTTGCAAGTGAACAAGACGTTTATGAGCTCGCAGATATCGAGAAATATATAGAACAAAAAATACCTTCGGAAATCGCAAACGAAGATCTCTATATAGAAGATAAGACTGCAACGCGACGTTCTTCCGCCCAAGTCCAGCATGAGCGAAGTGATGAAAAAGCGGGTGAAAACAAGCGAAAACGAGAAAGATCCAGACGCGGCTCTCAAAGTGAGCGAAGAACTCGTCCTTCAGCCCAAACCGTAGCGAAACAACCTGTCGCTCAAAGCGGAACATCTACACGACATTCGCGAAGATCCCGCAGATCCCGTAGCCACATGTCGTTAAAAATAGACCTTTCTACTCTTTCTTTTAACGAACGTATGGCGTATTACAAGGAAAAATACAGCTCGGACAAAAGTGCGCAGAAGCAGGGTGGACGACGACATCAGACGGGAAAAAGCGCGGAATGGGATAAAAAAGCGAACGCGGTGCAAAATATTCCTCAAGAGAGGCGAAATTCGCGGACGACCGCGAGAACAGATGGTGAAACCTCCCGTCGTTCCCAAGGACAGCGCCCGTCGATAACCGACTCTCAAAAGATGCACTCCGTTTCTAGAAATTCTCCCTCTACGTCAATGCCCACCGCTCATGAAAAAATCAAGAAACAAGGGCTGATTGCAAAGATATTTGAGTTCTTTAGAAGAAAATAGGGAAATAGAAAATATGATAGTGGACGTTAGATGAAAACTTTCGGCGAAGCTCTAACAACGACCGCTATCTTCTAGTTCGGTAGTCCAAAAAAGCGATTGGCGTTCTCCCAGAGGCGTTCAGTGAGTGCCTCTTGCCGTATATCGAGTATACCAGCAAGACAGCGTGCTGTGAGGGGGAGATATTTGGGCATATTGCGCTTATTCCTATGCTCGGCCGGCACCATAAAAGGACTTTCAGATTCAATCAGGATGCGGTCAAGGGGCAAAGTGCCGACCGTTTCGTGGAGATTTTTGGCGTTTCTATAGGTCAGATTGCCTGCAAAAGAGAAATAAAGATTCAATTTAAGGGCTTTTCTCGCATATTCGGCGTTCTCCGAATAGCAGTGAAGCACTCCGCCTTTAGACGGAAGCCTGTCCCGCAAAATATCAAGAAGGTCATGTCCCGCATCCCGGTTATGTATAATAACAGGTAGATTGAGCTTGTCGGCCAAGTCGAGTTGCCGAATGAACAGCTCAATTTGCGATTTTTTATCCCCGAATTTCTTGCAATAATCAAGACCAGTCTCGCCTATTGCAACAACGCGCGGAAGACGGACATTCTGCTCTATAGTCTGCACCCAGTCTTTCCCCGGACTCTGCACTTCAGAAGGGGATACCCCCACCGCAAAGTACACGTTTTCTGAAGACTTTAGATTATTGTAAACCCGAACGAAGTCGTGCAGGTTATTACAAATTGAGACAAGCCGGGAAACTCCCGCCATGCGGGCTTCCTGAATAACAATAAGCTGATCAATAGGATCGTCATAAATCAACCCTAGATGAGCATGAGTATCAAAATATTGCATGATTTTTCCAAAATTTAGATTCTCTGAATGGAAAACTCTTTTATCTGTAGGCATCACGGCACTCATGCCGTGAATGCTTTTTTCCATACTGGATTTTCTACTCTAGCATGGTTTTTTTATGCTGTCAAGTAAAAAACGTAAAAGCTGTCGCTTTTTAGCAAAAATTTGTTTCAAAGTCGTAGCTTGTGATTTTCGGATTCTCGGTATATACTCTTTGTATGGCAATGAAGAAAAGAACAATAGCCATTCTCGGAGCGACAGGCTCTATCGGCAAGAGCACCCTTGATGTGATTCGCCGCAATAGTAGATATTTTGAGCCAATTCTCTTTTCCGCACATACAGATCAAACGGGACTCCTTACCCTTGGAAAGGAGTTTCATTCGGCAAGACTAGTACTTTCAGGACAGAATGTACAAGGCACATCGTCAGCTGAGCGGATTCATTACACGGGCGAAGAAGGGCTTTTTCAGGCAATAGCCTCTGCGAAGGCGGACATCGTGGTAAACGGTATAGCAGGTTCCGCAGGACTTGCGCCATCTTTCGCCGCGATTAATGCAGGATGCACTCGTCTTTGTCTCGCTAATAAAGAGACCATCGTCATGGCAGGATCTCTTATATTAGAGAGAGCGCGAGCGAAGAATTGCCATATTGTGCCTGTAGATTCGGAACACTCGGCGGTTTTCCAGCTTTTGGAAGCCCATGGCAGAGACAACCTCGACAAAATCATCCTCACGGCGTCAGGAGGACCGTTCCATAGCTTCTCTCGTGACCAGCTTACAAGGGTTGCTCCCCAAGACGCGCTTGTACATCCAATATGGAACATGGGCGCAAAAATCACTATAGACTCTGCAACTATGGCAAATAAAGGGCTTGAAGTCATTGAGGCGGTTAGACTCTTCGATGTTGATGCTGATAAAATAGAAGTGGTTGTGCATCCTCAAAGTATAGTCCATTCAATGGTCCGTTTCAAAGACGGATCGATTTACGCGCAGATGTCCAAGCCTGATATGCGTCTGCCCATCCAGAACGCTTTATTTTATCCGGAGAAAGCGCCTATTACCGTCAATAGCCTTGATTTCTCTGCACTTACGCTCACTTTTGAATCGCCCAACATGGAAATATTCCCCCTCCTATCCTTAGCCTATCAAGCTGCCCGCATGGGAGGACTGTACCCAGCCGCCTACAATGCGGCTAACGAGGAAGCTGCCGCCCTGTTTCTGGTGGGTAAAGTTGGCTTTTTGGATATAAACGTAATTGTTGAGGAAGTTTTACAAAAGGACTGGATTGGTAGATTGACGCTTGAGTCCGTCTGGAACACAGACAGGCAGGCGAGAGATGCGGTTGCGGACATTGTCACTCAGTTACACAGGAAATAGAGCCCTCGACTATAGCTCGCTGATAATAATCCCATTGAAGGTTACGGCCGACACGCTGTCCGTGCCGGCACATATGAAGCAGGGAGCTCTATTTTTGATAATGGTACCTAGTCCAGCTCTCCCTTTGCCGCTATTTCGAATTCTCTTTCTATCGCGGGGTCAGATACTTTTGTACAGAGACTTACAACGAATATGACAAGAGCAGAAATGATAAAAGCGGGAAGGAGTTCGTAGACAGCGAATGCTCCGCCGAGTTTACTGATGAAGTTTTTCCAAATAATGACAATGAAACCTCCAGATAGCATTCCCGCGACTGCCGCGGGCAAGGTCGTACGTTTCCAGAATAGTGAGAACAATACCAAGGGACCAAAAGCCGCGCCCAGTCCAGCCCATGCATAGGAAACGATACGGAATATGGAATTATTGCCTGAAAGCGCCACTATGACGCCGAATATAGTAACCATGATGATGGCGATGCGTGCGACCCACATGATTACCACTTCACTTACCTTCTTGAAAAAAGTTTTGAAAATGTCGTTTGCCAGAGACGAAGAGACCGTTATCATGTAGGAATCCGATGAACTCATCGATGCCGCAAGAATACCTGAAAGCATGATGCCAGCCAGAAGAGGCGGGAAGAGATCAAGCGTCATGTAGATAAAAATGCTTTCCGCAGCGCTTGCAGTATTAAACGCTCCGGGCGCATATGCACGTCCAACTAACCCTATGGCGACCGCGATAGACAAAGAAATAAAGCACCATATAACGGCAATATACTTCGATTGCCTAATTTTCGACGACTTGGTGATAGCCATGAATCGAATCAACACTTGAGGCATCCCAAAATATCCAAGTCCCCACGCCAGACAAGATATAATGTTAAGCAAAGAATAATCCGTGCCTCCGTCGAATTGAGGAACACCATTTGTAATAATCTGTTTGCCGTCCTGTAATGACGGAGTCGCTATACCGAAGACATCCAAGAACCGCGGAAAATCACTCAATCGCTCGCTTACCCCGCTGAAACCTCCAGAGAAAATAAAACCGCATGCCAGCACAATGATGAGCACGCAGAACATAAGGATACCTTGAATCAAGTCAGTCATACATACCGCCATGAATCCACCGATTAGCGTATATACCAATACGACAACAGCCCCGAACATGACCATGGCGACGTAGTGATTTTCAGCTTTAAACACATATACGAAAAATTTCCCAAAGGTAACGAACTGAGAACCGACGTATATTGAGAAGAACACTAATATCAATATAGCTGCAATGATCATAAGGATATGTTTCTTGTCGTGAAAACGCTTACTGAAAAATTCCGGCAGTGTGATAGCATTATCAGCCGTCTGCGAGTAGACACGGAGTCGTTTGGCAACTATATGCCAATTCAACCATGTACCGATAGCGAGGCCTACTGCTGTCCAAAACGCCTCCCCGCTACCAGTAAAATAGGCTACACCCGGTAAGCCCATGAGCAACCACCCGGACATATCCGAAGCTTCGGCGCTTATTGCCGCAACCCACGGGCCCAGCCCTCGATTACCCAAGAAATACTCATCCATATTGCGGTTGCTTCGGCGTGCATACCACAATCCAACAGTAATCATAACCAGAAGATAAGCGAATATGCCTATCAACGTTTGAAAAATTGTAGCAGTCATAGGATACTCCTAAAAAAATATTATCTTATCATAAAGATAACCGTGTTATTAGTCAAGGACGATATAGACGAATATTCATTTTCGTAGTATCATAGAAATGATGCGTATCTTATATATTGCGGAAATAGTAGGGAAAGCTGGTATTTTCGCGCTGAAACAAGGACTGCCTGAATTAAGAAGGCGCTATACACCCGATTTTATCATTGCCGATGCAGACGGTGCGACTGGTGGAAGTGGACTGGGGCGCAATCATGCTATCTATCTGCGGAAGCTTGGCATCCATGTTCTGACCACGGGTGAATGTTCTTTTTATAAGAAAGACTTAGTTGAAAATATTGAAAAGATGCACTACGTTTTGCGTCCTAGCAATTTAAACGCTAACGTTCCCGGGTACGGTTCCCGCGTTTACAGGATAGGCGACAAGAAAATCGCGGTTGCTGTTCTGCTCGGTCAGAGTGGTTTTCTGCGGACGCATGGAGACAACCCGATAATGCTTCTGCCCATCCTTGTGGAACGCTTGAGACAGGAGACTCCCTTTATCATCGTTGATTTCCACGCGCAAACTAGTGCTGAAAAAAAGACGCTTTTCGCGGTTGCAGACGGCTTATGTTCCGCAGTTATCGGTTCTCATTCCCGGGTACAGACAGCAGACGAGACCGTTTTACCCGGATGCACGGCTGTACTTACAGATGCAGGGAGAACAGGAAGCATCGATTCGGTAGGCGGCAATGATGCACAAGCTTGCATTAACGAATACCTCACTGGTATACCAGATTGGACACATGAAGCTTGGGGCAAGCTGGAAGTGCAGGGCGCGATGGTAGAAATAGACGAGAAAGGCAAAGCTGTCAACATCGTGCGGGTACAGCTTCCGGTTGAACCAGAGAAAGAAACGTGAGAATAGAAAACGACTCTTGTTTCGGTTGTTTGAGAAACTGCCCCAGACGGCTTAATGCGGAAAAAGCACCCATAAAGACAGTATTCAAACAAGCCTTTAATGCCTTGATAGCGCCGATTTTAAGTTTCTGCATAGGACTCTTTGTGTGTCGGCTGTTATTCCCGAATATCTCCATCGACATAAGTCTTACAGTTGCGATCATCTGTTTTTTTATTGGCGCGGCGGTACGGCTTCTTGTTATGCAAATCTCATAGCAACTGTTACCGCCCCATCTTCACCTTGAGTTGCGCGAGCGCCGCTGATGCCGATGCTTCATTCTCCATGTTACTCAAACCCTGTTCTGCGACAACCTTGTCTTCATCGCCCGGTAGATGCCCCGCGGCAATCAACAGCTCTTGTTGAAGAATGTCCGTGTCAATAGAACGCTCCCGGCTTACAGTTGCAGATAGTCCTTGTTTTATAGAGCTGATTTCAGCATTCGAGACGGCTATTTCCGCATCGAGTCCCTCAATTTTTGCTTTTATGGCATCCGCTTCCCGTTGAGCTGCGATCATAAGTGCCTCTTCTCCTTTTGACTGCGCCAGTTTGATGCGGCTTTCCCATACCGCCGCTTTAGACGCCAACTCTTCGCGCTGTTTCTCCATAAGTTTCAGCGATGTTAGAACATCGGCAACATATCCTTTAGCTTCTGATGTATTCATTTTAACTCCTTGTTACCAAGATAGGCTTTTATCATATCATCATTGGAACGAAACCCTTCAGGTGTTCCAATCTATTTTCAATATACCTTCTATTTAGCTTTCCCGCAACTACCGAATTCGTTCCTTATCCGAGTGTTGACCTGTAACCCATCGGTCAGGTATAGTGGTGTATAGGCGGAGCCTGCCACCGTCAGGTTTCCTTTGATAACAAGACCACAGATTGCGCCGATTAACATAGACAAGCGCAGATTTTTCATAGAACAGGGCGTACGGGGTGTCCCGTCAGAGCGCTGTACAAATAGACTGCTAGGGGACGGGCGGGTCCATGACGGTTAAGAAGCAGACCGCGTTTGAGAAAGCACGTCTCTACTATAAATAGGCAAAGTCTGCAAAGGAGAGAGAAACTTTGAATAAACGAATCTATATTATTGGAGCTGGATTTGCGGGGCAGACCCTTGCGCTCGAGATACGGAAGAAGGCGGTTTTCGGTCAAGTAGCTGCATTTTTGGACGACGATGTGGAGAAGATCGGACGTGTGATAGACGGTGCGCCTGTACTGGGTCCCGTCGAGTCCGCGGCGCAGGCACTTTCTCCTCTGTCAGGGGACGAGGCTATTATCGCTATGCCGTCTACGACGCAGGATTACCAGGGGAAGCTCTATGCGATTCTGCGCGGTGCAGGCTTCCAGAAGATACGCATCTTGCCCGCAATCTCTCAAATCATCCAAGGAGACGCACACCTTATACAAACCCGCGCCATTGACCCGCAAGACTTGCTCGGACGTGCCCCTGTCCCTATCAACCTCAAGGAGAGCCTCGCTTACTTGCGGGGTAAGCGAGTTCTTATCACCGGTGCGGGCGGTTCTATAGGGAGCGAATTGTGCCGTCAGCTGCTGTCAGGCGGTGCGGAACGACTCTACCTCTTTGGACATGGCGAGAATGCTATCTACCAGATAGACAGAGAACTGCGACTCTTACAGGAAGAAGGAGTCGGTGAAAGGGCGTCCATTGTCCCGGTGATCGGAGACCTAAAGGATGCTCCTTATATTAACTTCCTCTTGTCCCGTCTCAATGCTGACGTGGTGTTCCATGCCGCGGCTTATAAACATGTGCCGCTCATGGAGGAAAATCCGGTAGCCGCTGTCCAAAATAACCTATTCGGTGCGGAAAACCTCTTGAAAGCCGCTCAAGCCCATGGCGTCAAACGGTTTGTACATATCACTACAGATAAGGCGGTTGAACCGCGCTCCGTCTACGGTATGTCTAAATACCTGTGTGAGCGCCTCGTAGCAGAAACTGCGTCTACGGCTGAAAGCGGTGCTTTTATGGCGGTTCGGTTCGGTAATGTGCTTGGCTCCCGCGGCTCTATCATCCCGCTCTTTGAAAAACAAATAGCCAAAGGCGGTCCCGTCACCGTGACCCACCCAGACATGAAACGCTGGTTCATGTCTATTCCTGAAGCTTGTTCTTTGACACTCAAGGTCGGGGGTGTGGGTGAAAATGGACGCCTCTACCTGCTTGATATGGGCGATCCTGTGAAAATCCGCGATGTCGCGGAACAGATGATTCGTTTCTACGGGTTCGAGCCTGACAAAGATGTCAAGATTGTATATACAGGCGTACGTCCGGGTGAAAAGCTGGATGAGAAACTCGTCTCCTCCGATGAGAAGACACTTGAAACAGGGTTTAACCGTATCTTGCGTGTAGAAAAGATCACTCCCCCTACGGAGGACGCCTGCGCGTTTCGGGAATGGATAGAGAGACTGCGTCCTATCTGTTATTTTGACGAGCATCAGAGTGCGGCTTACCGCGATGCCGCGCTCTTGCGGGAAACGCTCCACGATATGTTTAACGGTGTGTAATCAGATATGATTGGAATAAGGATTATCAATTATAGCAAGAGAGATTTATGGAAAACAAATTAATAGTACCATTCGCCTTGCCGTTTATCGGTGGTGAGGAGGAAAGAGCCGTGCTTCGCGTTTTGCGGTCCGGGTGGCTCACGACGGGCACGGAAGCTCTGGCGTTTGAAGAGGATTTCGCTACATTTTTGAACTGTGTCCAGAAGGATAAGCCTCCTGTACGTTGTCTTGCGGTAAGTTCCGCCACCGCGGGCTTGCATCTGGCGCTTGAAGCCTTTGGCGTGAAAGAGGGCGATATTGTGCTTACACCAAGTTACACTTTCGCCTCTACTGCGGAAGTAGTTCGTCATCTGGGGGCGGAGCCTGTCTTTATAGACGTCGCGCCTGGGACGTTTCATATTGACCCGGGTATGCTTGAGTGGGTATTGAGAAGGCTTGAGCTAGGACTGCCTCCTTATAATCAACGGGGTGGTTTTGGTCCCCAAGGCAGACCTAAAGCCGTTATCCCTGTGCATTTCGGCGGCGCGGCTTGCGACATGGACTCTATTATGGCGATTGCACAGAAGTACGCTCTCAAGGTGATAGAAGACGCGGCGCACGCCTTCCCTTCAGAGACGGATAACGGTCTCTTGGGGACCGTGGGCGATGCAGGTGTGTTTTCGTTCTATGCGACTAAAACCATAACCACTGGCGAGGGCGGTATGGTCGCGGTGCGGGATGAGGGAATAGCGGAACGGATTCGGCTTATGCGCCTGCACGGTGTGGATCGCCCGGTATGGAACCGTTATACGGATACAAAAGCCTCGTGGTATTACGAGATTAAAGCGGCTGGTTATAAGTACAATATGCCTGATATTCTAGCGGCCATTGGACGGATTCAGCTTAAGCGGCGCATGGAGTTGCTCTCCATGCGCCGGAAGATAGCAGCGGCTTATGATGCGGCATTTGCTCACGATGAGCGTTTCACCGTCCCTTCCTTCGATCCCTGCGACTCCAGACACCTTTACCCTCTACGACTGTCCGACCATCTTGCGCGGGATGCTTTCATTGCAAAAATGCAGGACGCAGGCGTCGGGGTCTCTGTGCATTTCATCCCTCTGCATACTATGCCCTTTTACCGCGAAAGGAACGGATTCCGGGAATACGACTTCCCAGAAACGATGAACACATTCCGTAGAGAGGTTTCCTTGCCGATATGGGCAGGTATGACGGATGAACAGGTTAATTATGTGATTAACGCGGCGAAAGCTTGATGACAAGGCGCTGTAGTGAAGAACTATAGGTAACCCGCTTTCTTCATTTCAACGCGGCCCACGGCGTAGTTTCCATCGAGGTGGTCCGCGCAATGCGCGTCCGACGTAAGAATGACCGGAATATTCCGTTTCCACAACAGCCTCAGGAACGTGGGCGAGGGATAGATTTCTGTGGTCTTGCCGCGGTTAAGCCCGCCGGTATTGACCTCTATAGTGATATTCGATTTTGCATGCGCTATAAGGTCCGCTATGTGGATAAACCGTTCCACATAAAAAGGCGTGGTCTGAGAGAAGTAGGCGCCGCGAGCGTTATTTTTCTTGATAAGATCTATATGTCCCAGAATATCGAAGCCGCCTTCAGCAATCAAGGCTTCTTCTGCGTCCCAATATGCGTTCACCATCGCATCTGCACTACCGAAGAGCTCTACGCCGCGCTCCAGTTCCGCAACGCTCCCATCCACCGCGAAATGCTCGCCGCCGCTCGGGCTCGTCAAGTAATGCACAGAGCCGATAAGGTAGTCAAACCCCTTGTCTTTGAAATCAACAGGTCCCATCAGCCCTTTGATGAAATCAACCTCAAGCCCTGCGTAAACCGCAAGCCTGCCGTTCCATCGTTCTTTCGCGGACTGAATCTCCACAATATACCCGTCAAGGTCCCGTAAGTGCCAATTTGACTTCCAGCCGGTTTTTTCGTAGATAGGCGCGTGTGCGCTGAACCCTATCGCTTTCAATCCTTTTTCATGAGCCGCTCTACACATAGTCTCAACATCGTCCGTACCGTCACAAAAAACCGTATGCGTATGAAGTGAGGAATTGGTTTGTAGTTCCTGTAGATCCATTTCTCTATCCCTGTAGTCTTTGTAGGGCATCCGCAGCCATAAGCCAGACCCACGGAACGAAAATTGCGGGTGTGAGGTTGGCTACACGAATTTCTTTTATTTCAAAGAAGTTAAAACCTATAGCCGCGATGATGAGACTACCGACCGCAGACATTTCTGTGACGACTTCCTGAGTGAGCAGCCCTTTGATTGCGCCTGCCGCAAGTGCGATTCCGCCTTCGCAGACGAATACTGTAACCGCGGAGAACGCAACCCCTATGCCCATAGACGCGCCGAAAACAAGGGATATAGTTCCATCTAATATAGACTTTGCGAAGAGCGTCTCATGCACACCTTGCAAGCCGCTCTGCATGGAACCGACTATCGTCATGGAGCCGCTACAAAACAATATGCTCGCAGAGGCAAATCCTTTGACGAATCTCTCCTCGTTCTCACGATTTCTTCTTTGGGTTCTGGTCTTGTTCTTGAGGAAGAGACGGTTTTCCGTCCATCGTCCCAAGCGGTTCATCAGTCCATCTATGTCGATGGATTCCCCGACAACCGCGCCGATGACCATACTCATAATCAGCAAGAGTACACGCTGATTTTCCATCGCACCACGGACGCCAATATAAACTATCACGAGTCCCAGACTTTTCTTGATGATTTCCTCAAAACGAGGCGGTATGCCGCGCACCATGAAGCAACCGAGCAGAGAACACACGACTACGGTAAGCGCGTTGACGATTGGTCCTAACATTATTCTTTCTTTACGGCAGTATGTTTCCCGCGGACAGGTAGAGCGCGTACCATTCGTCTCTAGTGAGCGCGACTTCCGCGGCTTTCACGCAATCCGCGAGTCGTTTCTCATTCATGGTGCCAGTCACCGGCTGTATATGCGCGGGATGACGCAAAATCCATGCAAGCGCTATGGTTATATCAGATACGCCGTATTTCTCGGCCGTTTCTCTAATCTTTGCGTTTAACGCAGGGAATTTCTCATTACCAAGAAACACGCCCTCAAAGAATCCGAACTGAAAGGGAGACCATGCCTGAATCGTAATATCGTTGAGTCGGCAGAAGTCTAGTACCGAGCCGTCTCGATTTATTGCGGCGTTGTCGAGCATATTCACATGTATTCCTGTGGAAATCATGTTTGCATTAGTAATGCTTAACTGGAGTTGGTTCACTATGATGGGTTGGTTTACAAATTTCTGGAGGAGTTGTATCTGGTAGGGGTTTTGGTTTGATACACCGAAGTTGCGGACTTTCCCGCTGGCGTGTAGAGCGTCAAAGGCCGCGGCTACTTCTTCGGGTTCGACCAGCGCGTCTGGGCGGTGGAGCAACAACACATCGAGGTATTCAGTTTTGAGACGCTTGAGGATTCCGTCAACTGATGAGAGGATATGTTCTTTTGAGAAATCAAACGCAACGCCTGGACGTATGCCGCATTTCGACTGAATGATCATCTTGCCGCGTGGATAAGACGCGCTTGCGTCTGCGAAGAGGCTTTCGCAAAGCCCGCCGCCATAAACATCCGCGTGGTCAAAAAAAATCGCGCCTAAATCAAGCGCAGTTTTGACGAAACGCTCGGCGCCTTTCTTATCAAGACTGTTGAGTCTCATACAGCCTACCGCTATTGCGGGAACCTGTAAGCTGGTTTTTCCTAATGCAATCGTTTTCATGTTTTTAATCTCCTTACCTATATAATACCCTATAGCCTAACGTCTATTCAAGCATACTTCTAGACGAAGCCTGTGGTGACAGACACCGCGCCGCCTGACGGGGACCGCGGAACCCCCTTTCAAACAGCGCCCCGTGTGAAGTCTGTGTCTGGCACCGTCAAGTCGGGGACAGCGGGACTTCCTCATGGGGACCGCGGTCCCCCCCTTCAGACAGCGCCCGTGTGAAGTCATCTAGCAGACTATGCCTGCGGTGCCAGACACTTTTATCGTACTACGCTAGACGAAGCTTGCGGCGCTGTTTGGGCGGACGATTGGTG
>JAIRSU010000016.1 GCA_031255285.1 Treponema sp.
GCCTGCATCAGCAGTCCGACTTACTAGATGAACCTGATATTATCGGTGTCTGACACCGATACCCAAGAAAGTAAGCGTAGGCTCCGCTTGCCTGCAAGCGTAGCCGTCAAGTCGGGGACCGCGGCGCACCCTTTCGGACAACACCC
The DNA here is from genome assembly GCA_031255285.1 of Treponema sp. Lineage (GTDB taxonomy): Bacteria > Spirochaetota > Spirochaetia > Treponematales > Breznakiellaceae > JAIRKH01. Next base: position 147 of record JAIRSU010000016.1, read on the forward strand.
CGTATGAAGTCGTAAAACAGGCTCCGCCTGTGTCTGGCGCCGTACTGGTCGTACCAGTTGACTCCTTGGTCAGGTTAGAATCCCAAGTTCGTTCTATAACTTCGAGCCAGTTCTTCTAAAGAAGCCCGTAGGCGTTGTTCGAAGTCGTCCAGAGCTGCGCTATCATCATTTTTCACCACGCTTTTCAGACGTGCGAGTTCCTCGCGTTCGGTCAGGAACATTATTTTGATGAGCGGTGCACCTAACTTGATGCATAGAGCAGACCTCTCGTAAAAGTCCATAATAAGTTCTAGGAGGCGCACCTGCTTTGATGGCGTACAATACATATCAACTTCGTCAAAAGAGTTTTGTTGTAAAAAGCCGTTTTTGATGATTTCCGCAGTAACGAGGATGAGTCGTTTGTCGTCAGGCAGGGCGTCAGGTCCGATGAGGCGTACAATTTCCGAGAGTTTTTCCTCTTGTTTGAGCAAATCAAGCGCCTTGCGACGGGTAATGGACCATTGCGGATTCACCTTTTCCCACCATATCTTGACTTCCTCGGCGTATTCTGAATAACTGTCAATCCAACTGATAGCCGGGTAATGGCGGGCGTTGGCAAGGTCCCTGTCAAGCGCCCAAAAGCATCGAATAAATCGCTTGGTATGCTGAGTAACTGGCTCGGAAAAGTCTCCGCCTGGTGGGGAGACAGCTCCGATGATGGAAACTGAGCCTTCCGCACCATTCAGGGTCTCAACAAGCCCTGCCCGTTCGTAGAATTCTGCAAGGCGCGTGGGCAAATATGCAGGGAAACCCTCTTCTGCGGGCATTTCCTCCATACGTCCGGATAACTCTCGCAGAGCTTCAGCCCAGCGGGATGTGGAATCTGCCATAATAGCTACATGATAGCCCATATCACGGTAGAATTCTGCCATGGTAACGCCTGTGTAAATCGAAACTTCCCGCGCTGCAACTGGCATATTGGATGTGTTGGCGATTAAAATAGTGCGTTCCATAAGGGAACGTCCTGTACGCGGATCAATGAGATGAGGGAATTCGGTTAGAACATCGGTCATTTCATTGCCGCGCTCACCGCAACCGATATAAATGATGACATCCGCGTCGCACCATTTGGCGACGGCGTGTTGTGTCATGGTCTTGCCTGTACCGAAACCGCCCGGAATCGCGGCTGTACCGCCTTTGGATAGCGGGAAAAATACATCAATTACTCGCTCTCCGGTGATGAGAGGTTTGTCTGTGGCAAGACGTTTTGCGGTAGGACGGGGTAGTCGCACGGGCCACCAGTGGGATAAGGCGAATTCTTCGCCATAGTCGGTTCTTGCGACTATGTTGTTGATGGTATATTTACCCACGGGGGCGAGTTCCATAAGTAAGCCATTCTTAGCATTAGGCGGAATCATTATCTTGCATATTATGCTGGCAGTCTCTTGTACAGTTCCCAGAACCATGCCCGGGACCGCCCGTATTTCCTCTTTCCGCGCCAGTCTTTCAACGATTTCCGGGTTAGGAACAAAATCCCACAGCTTGTCCGGGTCAAGGCGTTCACCTCGTAGTCCCGGCTCCATGAACGCACCGGATTGTTTGTAGAGCAGTTCGAGAGGGCGCTGAATGCCGTCGTAAATGGTACCAATAAGCCCCGGACCAAGACGTGCCGAAAGAGGACGTCCGGTGGATTCAGCTGTCGCACCGATCTCCATTCCAGTGTCGTCCTCGTAAACCTGAATCACAGCTGTCCCTTGTTCAAGCCGCACAATCTCACCGATGATTTTCTTACTTCCAACATCTACGACATCAAAAAGCCCGGCTCCAGTCATCTCTTTCGCATAGATAATGGGTCCGGAAATGCGTTGGACAATACCGCTCATACTATCTCCTCCTTCTTCAGTGTGGCTGTACCGAGTAGTGACATGATCAACTCTCCGCGTTTGTCTTGTAAGAGTGTCTCTACCGCATTATTCAGAGATGCCGTGAGTCTCACTTTCTTGGTATTTATGACGACTGCGGGAAATTGTCCCGCAGTCTTGAAGTCCAGAGGAGGTTCAATAATAGACCACTTTGACCTCTTCGGCAAAAGCTTTCTTATATCATCTTCGGTCAAAAGCCTGCCGTAGACCTCAGGCTCGTCTTCGATAGTTATGGGAGCGTCCGCGTCTTCAAGCTCCTTGAGGCGTATAGTCAATTCTTTCCCTAAGAGAGTGAGCTGTTTCTTTTTGTTCAAGCTTTTAAGAAACGAAAATGCCGCATCTTTTAGGATACTTTCCATCTTTGCAGAACGAAGTCTCTGTTTGTCCAGAACGAGGCGCGCCATGATTTCATCGCCATCCTGTTTTGTTTTTTCTGCATATTTTTTCTGAAGTCCGCTAATGGCGACTTGAATTTTTTGCTCCCAGACCACGGACGCATCTTTAATGGTATTTTCAGACAACTTAAGTGTGCGGAACGCCTTTTTCCGCGCGTCTTCGAGGATTTCCTTATCTAAGACCTCGGTTGATTGCAGTTCTTCCATGGCAATTACTTTACAATTATTTTCGCTGTATTTCAAGACCTCAAGCTTCAGGGATAGGACGAAATATCTATTTTTAGTTGGATTAAATCTTGAAAGGATATTATATTATTTTTATGAACATGGCAGATTATAGTAATAGTAAAAACAGGCCTCTCTCCTTACACGAAATGAATCAAATGAAAGAGGGAGGCGGAGAAATGGAAGCTTGGGTGCAAAAAATTAAACCGAAACGCGAATATGGTCTTTCCCCGAAATGTTACTGACTGCGGGCGCTGATGATGACGGACGGCGGCTTGACCGTATATTGCGGAAGCTGTGTCCGAATCTGCCCTTATCCGTCATATATAGGCTATTGCGTAAAGGGCGTATTCTCGTTGATGGGAAGAAGGCTTCGGCTGATGACCGAGTCCGCGCTTGTAGCGTCGTCTTTGTCCCATTCCTCTCGGATGTTGACATTGTTTCAAAAGGAATGGTGCAGAATACATGGGGTAATCAAGCGGTAGATTTGGAAATAATAGCCGAGTCTGAACTTCTACTTGTACTCAATAAGCCATCTGGGATTGAGGTTCACGGTGGAGAAGGCAGTCTCGCATCGCGTGTCACGATGTATCTGGCGGGTAAACTAAAGGCATCGCTGTCGTTTAAGCCAGGTCCACTACATCGTCTCGACCGGCCGACCAGCGGTCTCATCGTATTTTCAAAGAATCTCAAAGGGGCGCAGATATTCTCGACTCTCCTTCGCGAACGTGTTCTTGTAAAACGCTATCTCGCACTTATGGATGGGCGTGTCGACAGGGAGTATCTGTGGGAAGATTCGCTTCTGCACGACAAAAGTTGCCATAAGACCTTTGCCGATGATAGAGGTAAATCTGCGCTAACCCGTATTATTCCAATCGCGGTCTCGTCCGCTCGATCTCTCGTTTGCGCGGAAATACTCACTGGTAGAACCCACCAAATCCGTGTCCAAGCTGCCCACCATGGGCATCCTCTGTCAGGCGACAAGAAATACGGGGGTAGTTTCCAAGAGAATGGCTTCCTGCTCCACGCTTCTGAATTAGAATTCCCCGCGGGTTTTGAAGAACTCTTCTCGACAAGTGGTCTTTTAGGAGCCGATTCCGATTTTAAAAAACTCACCGCACCGCTGCCGCAAGCTTTTCAAAGGAAGATAGAGACAATATTCGAGCGGAAGATTATTATTACCATGTAAGCGGCTGTGAATAACACGACGCAGAAAGTCCTGAATACTGTCTCACCTTTAGTTCCGGCGGCTATCTTCGCAAGACGGAAGTAATGACGGGAAAACGGGTAAAGCCAAGGTACGCCCTTACGGTTAAACGTGTCGACTACCAGATGACTGAACCAACCGAAACAGAAACCGAGCCACGCGCTTATCATCGAGTTTATGAAGGGAGATGCCTGGGTAAAACGTACTATGTAGATGTTGGGAAGAAATAGCACAATCATGAGAAGTCCACAATGGGTTCCCTGCCGATGTTTTGTTCTGAATACGAAGAGACTGATACAGCAGAACGCAAGGAAGAGCGGTAAAAAGAAATGTACATCATCACGGTAAAAGAAAAAAAGTAGTAAAAGTCCAGAGATAACGATAGATACGAGGAGGAGGCGTCTCACTTTTGCTCCGGCTTTGCTGTTTGGCATATCAATATCCGGGCCCAGTGCACCTATGACCGCCGGGAAAAGCCCGATAACAGGATAAACTATATGAGAACCTATGCTAAACCCTAGTTTCTTTTCAGCTATACTGAATGCTACGGGAATCCCACCGCACAACCCACCTATAACCATGTGTGTATAACTGTTCATAATCCCTCTTTATCCGCAAGTCTAAACGAAGGCTTTTATCGCTCTTAACTTCGTGCTAATCTCACGGCTTTGGCGAAAATATCTACCATATAGACACCTTCTCTTTCGGAAAGTCCCGCTCGTGAAATCACGTTGCGGAAGAATTTCTCTTGATACTCCCTGTCTCTCTGCTTATAGAAACCGAGTGATGCAAGAGAGTCTGTTATTGATGAGGCTATAGTCACAATTTTTGACATATCCATAGGTGTCCATTTGCCCGGGACCGATTTGCTGCTACCCAGACAGCGGAATAGTTCGTAGGCAAAGATTTGAACCGCATGAGAGAGGTTAAGAGAAGGGAAGTCCTCAGCTGTGGGGATGTGAGAAGAGAATCCACAGAGGGCAAGCTCCGCGTCTTCAAGCCCGGTGCGTTCATTACCGAAAACCAACGCGGCTGTACCGCCGTGATCCTGAATGAAGTGGACAGCTTCTTCAGGGAGCATAGAAAGCCCGCGCTTGTGACCGTGTCTCCGCGTCGTACCGATGACCACGCCGCAGTCCACAAGCGTGGGTGCAAGCGTATCAAAAATTTCCGCCTTTTCCCATACATCGGTTGCGTGAACCGCACGAGCGCGGATAACTACCTCATCCTGCGTAAGCGGGTTCACCAGCCGAAGCCGCGATAATCCACAATTCTTCATTGCCCTGCACACTGCTCCGATGTTGCCTGGTTCTTCGGGACGAACTAAAATAATGATGACATCAGATAAATTCATTTTGTTGATTAGGAACCTTGTGAATAGAGAGCGAACTGCATTTCTTGCTATAACACCGAACCTCAGCTCATGAGGCTATTCCCACAGGTTTTCCGGGTACACACCACCTCGGGTTAATTCGGCGATGCGTTGAATAGCTATATCCCGGTCTTCTTTGTAGGTAACGCCAAACCACGATGTCGACATTGTCAAAACTCTTACGTTAAGTAGTCCTGTTCGGACAAGATGGTCTACAAATGAGGGGATATAACACTCGCCTTTAGGCGTTTCATCTTGCTTTGCAAGAAAATCGTCAAAATACTGATTCAGTTCCGGAAAAATATCCGGTGGGAATCCCCAGAAATTCATGGATACCATCGTACTGGCAGGCAATTCTCGTTTTACTCCTCCAACGGTAGAAAAAATTCTCCCGCTTTCAGCCGCGATGTTCTTCAGTTCGTCAACAGATGTCAGGTACCCGTCTTTGACTCCGCATATACCGCGTGTAACGTTCCCCTGAAGGCTTAAAGTCTGGTCAAGTCTATAGGGAACAATGGCGCCCTCTTCTTTAGCGTCTGAAAGGAATTTCGCCAAAGTGAAATACGCATCTCTTCCGTAGAAATCATCAGAATTGATAACCGCGAATGGCGCATCTAGTTGATCCGCTGCACAAAGGATGGCATGCGCCGTTCCCCAAGGTTTAGACCTGTTTCCTATTGCAGATATCATACCTATGGGGATACAACTATCCAGTTCTTGATACACTATCTCGTATTGAAAAGAATCTTTGAAACGTTTAAGCACCACATCTTGAAAGTCTTTTTCAAAGTCATGCCTTATTATAAAAACGACCTTCCCGAAACCTGCTTTCAAAGCATCAAATACAGAATAATCTAATAGTACTTCTCCATTCTTACCAAGTCTATCCATCTGTTTGAGTCCACCGTAGCGGCTCCCCATGCCAGCCGCCAACACGGCCAAAATTGGTTTCATATTTGCTCCTTAAGTTAGAAAGTTACCTATTAACTACTTGTCGGCGCAGTCGTCGAAAAGCGGCTCATGCATCTCATCAATTATTAAATACATTAGAAAATTGTTAAAACCTATCTATCCCTACAAAGATCGCTCTGTGATTTTTTCAAGTGTTTCTTATCCATCCCCTTTTGGGAAATACCATACCACTGTTGTAACCAACCATAGAAAGCATTCGATTGTCTGACACGACATTTTTGCCCCAACGCCTATTAGTCGCTATTTTATTCTATCTTAAATTTAGAAACCTCTCCAACCAGCACGTCGATGTTTCCTTTGTTTTCACCGCTGATGGTGTTTACCTCACCCACAGAGACGTTGATTTGGTTTGCTCCTGTCGCCATCTCATTCATACTACTGTTAATTTCTTCAGTGACTATCTTGAGGTTCTTGCCTTCCTGAATCACCCCTTTACTTCCTTCGAGCATCTCCTGCGCCCCTTCTTTCACCTGAAGGGTGATTTCATTCATACGCGCAACCGCATCAAGTATCTGTTTGCTTCCGTCGTTTTGTTCCTCCATCGCATTGCGGATACTCTCCTCTTGTTCGGAGACGGTTTTCATACCTTTATCAATAGCATCAAATTTGTTCAAGACTGCGTCTGTTGATTTGGATATTTTATCTATGGAGCCTTTAATTTTCTTTAAAACTGTTGAAATCGTCTTGGATTGTTCTGAAGAAGATTCGGCGAGCTTGCGGATTTCGTCCGCAACAACAGCAAACCCCTTGCCGGACTCGCCTGCATGAGCAGCTTCAATAGCCGCATTCATAGATAAAAGATTAGTCTGACTGGCTATATTCTCCATAACTGCGTTGATTTCCAACAAGCCCTCAGACTCGCGGGAGATCTCCTGAATATTATCCGCGACTTCTTGTAGTCCACCCTTGCCGACTTCCGAAGCGTTTACTAATTCTTTCACACTCTCCGCGTTCTTCATAAGAGTCGTCGTAACAGAACGGATATTAGCGATCATCTCTTCAATTGCCGATGATGATTGGGCAACGCTTTGAGTTTGAAGGTCGATATTAGAATTCAGCTTACCGATATTGGTAGTTATCTGTTCCATGATGTCATTGGTTTTGGTGACGCTCGTGGATTGGTTGATGACACGCCCTTTGATACTCTGAATGTTGGCGGCGATTTCGTTGACCGCAGCCGCGGTCTGTACCATATGTTCGGCGAGTTTCGTACCTATATCATGAAGGGAGATAGATTTTTTCTTTATAACTCCGATGAGGTCCTTGATTTTTGCCATAGTTGCGTTAAAGTACTTGGCAAGATCCCCGATTTCATCATTGGAAACGACGTCAACCGTTCTAGTCAGATCGCCCTCACCTTCAGAGATATTCTCAAGCGTTTTCGTAACCTTGACTATCGGTTTGACTATACGTCCCGCCGCCAAGAACACGATAAAAGTCATGCCGATGATAAAGAAAGCTGCGATGAGAATCGTAAAGACGACGAGCGTATTCACCTGCGCCAAAACCGCATCTTGAGGGAGTAAAGACAGCAGAATCCAGTGGTTCTCTGTTTCCCCTATATGAAATGGGAACGTCTGGTACATATTTTTCTTGTAGGTAATGAGGCGGGGGTCTCCGGTTCTGATGGACTCTTCTACCTCTTTCACACCGTCCTCTCCCATATCGCCCAAGACGCTCTGTTGGAATTTCTGCCCTATACGACTCTCATCAACATTATAGATAATGGTGCCGTTATTAGAGCAGAGAGTCGCCTCGCCTACTCCATAAGGCTTGATAGCCGCAACTACGGGCTTTGAGTTTTCAAGATTATAACTGATACCCACAACGCCCAGCACAGCCCTGTCTTCATCCCGGATAATAGGAAGCTCGAAGTTGGTTATCAAGACCTGCTTACCGTTCACGATTTGAAAAACAGGGTCGCTTATAAAAGGCTCAGAGGAAAGATTCGCCAGGACCCGTGCGGTTTCAGGATAGGATTTTAGTTCAATCGAACCAGAAATTCTGGTATACAATGGGATAAAATTACCCGTCTCGTCCATTCCGGGCATATTGGCGAATTCCTCGTCTCTGCCGTCAAGTATACCTGGTTTCCAAACCATGTAGACACTCACGTACCTGGGATTTGATTGCAGTATCGACAACAACTGAAAGGTGAAAAAGTCGCGCCTAGTGCCAGCATCAATTTCCTTAAACCCATTTACCACCTGTCCAAGTGCCGCGGCAACTCCATAATACGCCTCGTAGCGGCGTTGCAAATCAATCGCATACCTTCCAGTCAAGTTTTCTAACGTACTCTGTGCAGCTTGAATTTGCAATGCCCGCGCTCGAAAAAGCAATGTTATAGATATAACAGATATTATTGAAATTACCATAAGCGCAATAATAAGAGTCAATCTTATCCTTAATTTCATTCAGCCCTCCTGAATATTATCATACAGTATTTTCTAAAAAATAGCAATACAGTCTTTAAGCAATCTAATGGTAATGTCACTTATCGCGTTCTCAATGCTAACCTGTCGCCGTATAAGAGTATCCCAAGCGGAGTCGTTTCTCATGTCAGAAACTTGTTCCTCACAAAGCGGTTTTGACTACTTTGTAACCAAAAAGCCATTGGTAAGACAGCATGAAAATGTATGATTTATGTATGGACCCAAGACTATCAATTTCGACGTCTTACTGCGACCCCTTGACCTTCTATGATGATTCTAGTAAAATAACCATATAAATGGAAATATTGAATTGGGATGATTTTATAGCAAACGAAGAGAGAAAATCTTTTGCCGCGGTAATAGGCGTATTGGACGGGGTGCATCGAGGGCATCAGGCACTAATTAAGCGGATTGTAAATCGAGAAGAGAAATCTACAGTTATCACATTTCGGCAGAATCCCAAACGGGCATTGTCATGTCAGGACGGGCAGGACATCACCAGTCTTGAAGAAAAGTTGGATATTTTTGAAAAAATGGGAGTAATGCGCGTCATACTCATTGACTTTTCCGAAAATTTCAGTAGAATAGAAGGACGGACTTTTATAGAAACTCTGCTTGATAGAGGATTATCTTTTTTGGCGATTGGGGAGAATTTTCGATGTGGACGCCAAAGAGACATAGGAGCGAAAGATATTCGGCGTGTTGCCGCGGAGCGCGGCGTGGAAACTGACATTGTACGGCCGGTTCTGCTTGACGGCAGGCGTATTAGTTCCAGCATGATACGCGAGGCAATAATACAGGGCGATTTCGCGCTTGCCTCCATTGCTCTCGGTAGAGAATTTATGGCAGCCCAGAAAAAGCAACTATCTTTAGTGGTTGCTATGAATTGTTCTATGTGGTAAAGTTAAAATTCACTGATAGGGCAGGAAACGTTTTCTAAAAACGGCGTTTCTACGCCGCAAGTAATATGGAATGGCAATGGACTTAAACCTTTGCCTGGTTCAAAGTAAGGAGAAACTATGATTCTTAAAGAAGAAGTAACTTCCATCATCGCGAAGTACGGTAAGAACGAGAATGACACTGGCGATACAGAAGTGCAGGTTGCGATACTGACTGGTAAAATCAGCAAGTTGACGGAACATCGTAAGTTATTCAAGAAGGATAAGGCGTCCGCACGTACCATGAGCATCCTTGTCAGCAAGAGGCGGCGCCTTCTTAAATATATACAGCGTACAGATATCGTAAAATACCGCAAAATTCTGAAAGATTTGAGCTTGAGAAAATAGCTAGAAGCAAAATAATATTTAGAGAATTTTTAGAGAATAATGAAAGTGCTATGAAAATTCCATAACGGGCTTTCATATAACGATATATTTATTATCCTCTTCAATTAAGGAAAAAATGCAGAAAGTAACTATGCAGCTTGCCGGCAAAGAACTTACGCTTGAAACCGGCAGAATCGCAAAACAGGCTAACGGCGCTGTTTTTGCCCAATACGAAGGTTCCGTGGTCATCTCCACGGTTTGTTGTTCGAAAGATGTGGTCGAAGGACTGGACTATGTGCCGGTTACGGTTGATTATAATGAAAAATACTACGCGGCAGGCAAGATACCAGGGGGGTTCATTAAGCGGGAAAGCAGACCTAAAGACAAAGAGATCCTTGTATCCCGCCTCATTGACAGACCTATGCGTCCGCTCTTTGAAAAAAGTTTTGGCAGAGAAATCCAAATCGTGCCGACCGTGCTTTCCACGGACCAGGTGAACCCGCCGGATATTCTAGCAATCATTGCATCTTCAGCCGCTGTCCACCTTTCGGACATTCCATTCAACGGACCCATTGCAGGTGTGCGCGTATGCTTGGTCGATGGGCAGCTTGTAGTAAACCCTACTTACGATGATATCGCAAAATCGACCTTGGAGATTGTAGTTGCAGGCGTCAAAGACGGTATCACTATGGTCGAGGGTGGGGCAAACGAGATTGACGAAAGCCTGATGATTTCCGCGCTTGAAAAAGCCCACGCAGTCATCAAAGAATTGTGCGAATTACAGGAGAAACTCCGCGCCCTTGCCGGCAGGAAGAAGTTGCCCCTCACCGAAAGCAACGTGGTTCTCAAAAACGCGGACTTAATCAGCGCGGCAGCCGAACCCCTCCTTCAATCCGCCTGCTTTCAAAAAAGTAAGATGGAACGCCAGTCGGCTATTCACGCGGCTAAGACCCTCTTAAAGAAAGAATATGCAGAGCAACTCTCTGATGAAATTCAGAACAAACTCTTTGACGCGCTTTTTGAGGATTTACAGTACAACATCCTGCGTTCGTCAATTCTGGACAAGGGACTGCGAGTGGACGGACGCGGTACGGAAGATATCCGTGATATCACGTGTGAAATCGACGTCTTACCCCGCACCCATGGCTCTGCGCTCTTTACTCGCGGTGAAACCCAGTCTTTGGCTGTAACAACACTCGGCACTTCAATGGACGAGCAGGTTTTTGACGACATTGACGGCGACAAGCGGGAACACTTCATCCTGCACTATAATTTCCCGCCCTATTCGGTCGGCGAAGTCGGCAGACTTGCAACCGGACGCCGGGAAATCGGCCATGGCAACCTTGCCCGCCGATCCCTAGAAGCCATGATTCCTTCCAAAGAGATATTCCCCTATACTATCCGCGTGGTTTCCGAGATTATGGAGTCCAATGGTTCATCGTCTATGGCGACCGTATGCGGCGGCGCCTTGTCTCTGCTCAACGCGGGCGTGCCGATGAAGAAGCCGGTCGCAGGTATTGCTATGGGGTTGATTACCGAGGGAGACCGCTATGCGGTACTATCCGACATCTTGGGTGAGGAGGACCATCTGGGAGACATGGACTTCAAGGTCGCAGGCACGGTGGATGGCATCACAGGCTTTCAGATGGACATCAAAATCGCCGGTCTCAAGATTGAAATCATGCGGCAGGCTCTGGAGCAGGCAAAACGGGGTAGATTGCATATCTTGAGTATCATGAATCAGGTTATCAGTAAACCAGCCGATGACGTTAGTGAATTCGCGCCCAAGGTCGTAAGCCTCAAGATAGATGTTGATAAAATCGGTGCGCTTATCGGACCAGGCGGCAAGATCATTAAAGCTCTCTGCGAGCAGTACAACGTGAAGATTGATACGGAAAATGACGGTACGGTTACAATATATGGACGCAATCCCAAAGATGCGGAACAAGCCCGCGCTGCAGTTACCACCATCGCGGCAGACCCGGAGGTGGGGAGTATTTACAACGGTGTGGTCAAACGCATCACAGAATACGGCGCTTTTGTGGAATTTCTCCCGGGCAAAGAGGGGCTTGTTCACATCTCCAAACTCTCCCGTGGAAGAATCAACACCGTTACCGATGTTCTAAAAGAAAATCAAGAAATCCCGGTGAAAATACTCGAAATTGATAAGGTAGGCAGAATCAATCTATCTTACATTGACGCTATCGACCCTGACGGTGAATCCCCGCGCGAACAGCGGTCCGAGCGTTCTCCGCGTTCCGACCGATTCCGTGACCGGGGCGGAGATAGGCGCGGAGGGGGCGGCGACCGACACGACCGCAGACGGTAAAACTATCAGAAAGCCGCGGCTGCGTAATGCTACCGCGGCTTTTTACTTATAACCCATTCAAAAAACAAACCCTATCGAGAATACAATCTTCTTCACCGCCAACTCTTTACCATTGTTTGTTTCAATTCGCCTGTTGAACGCCATACACTGCTCTGTCGTATACGGATAATTAGGAGGGGGGCGCACTTTCCAAAACATAGTCGGCTGACTGTACCCGTTTCGCCGCGCCCCCCTGCGCGGGAGCCGCATTGCGTCTTCCGCTACCCCCCAACCACAGGCATAGCCTACCGGCGCCAGACACAGGCTACGCCTGTTTTAGGACTTCGCACGGGGCGTTGTTTGAAGAAGGTGTGCCGCGGTCCCCCGTCAAGATGGAGGGCACGGCGGTCGGGCGCCAGACACAGGCTACGCCTGTTTTAGGACTTCGCACGGGGAGTTGTTTGAAGAAGGTGTGCCGCGGTCCCCCGTCAAGATAGTCATCGGACGGCATAGCCTACTGGCGCCAGACACTTTTCAGTTATTCCCCGTTGTCCACTGTCCGTCTTGATAGGTATAGGTTCCCGCCCCTTTGCCATTGTTGTTGTAGAAATTGTCAAACCGGTTATCGAATGAAGTACTCCCCCAACTGCCGGTAAAAGCCACCCTCGCCCCGATGGTAATACTGGTCAGTTGACTGCCGACAAACGCCTCTTGTCCGATTTCAGTAACGCTGTTTCCGATGGTAACACTGGTTAGTTGGTTGTTGGCAAACGCCCCGCGGCTGATAACCGTAACGCTGTCTGGAATAGTAACGCTGGTCAGTTGGTTATTGGCAAACGCCTCGCGCCCGATGGTGATAACGTTGTTTCCGATAGTAATGCTGGTCAGTTGGTTATTGGTAAACGCCTCAGCGCCGATTTCAATAACGCTGTCCGGGATAATAACGTCAGTCAGTTGGTTGTCTTGAAACGCTCCGCCGTCAATGGCGGTAACACTGTCTGGAATGGCGACACTGGTCAATTGGTTTAACGCAAACGCTCCCTCGCCGATTTTAGTAACGCTGTTCCCGATAGTAATACTGGTCAGTTGGTTGTCGGCAAACGCCCATCTCCCGATAGTGGTAACGCTGTTCGGAATAGTAACGTTGGTCAATTGGTTTAACACAAACGCTCCCTCACCGATTTCGGCAACATTGTTTCCGATAGTAACGCTGGTTAGTTGGTTTAACACAAACGCTCTCTCGCCGATTTCGGCAACATTGTTTCCGATAGTAACGCTGGTTAGTTGGTTGCTCTTAAACGCCTCGTTGCCGATTTGGGCTGTGCTGTTGGGTATCGTAACAGTAGTCAGTTGGTTGCCAGAGAACGCCTGCTCCCCAATGATGATAACGCCTTTTGGTATGGTAACGCTGGGCAGTTTGTTATCGGCAAACGCCCTAGCGCCGATGACGGCAATGCTTCTTGGTATGGTAATGCTGGTCAGCCCCTTTCCTGCGAACGCCTGTTCTCCAATGGCGCTTACCCTTTTCCCGCTTATTTTTGCGGGAATAGCGGCTTTTTTGCTCACGCCGATATATCCAGTGATAATCAATTCTTGGTCAGCTTTATTCGGGTTTTTCCGATACTCGAAATTCACGGCATGAGCCTGTCCGCATCCCGCCATTATCAAGCAGGCGCCCGTCAGAACTAACACGCACAATAGGGCAGATAATCTCATTCTTCTTTTCATTTCTTCCTCCTTAATACGAACTATTTCGTATACCTTTTTCACGGCGGTTCTCGCAGTCAACGACCGCTTTTACAGAACTCCTTCCGCGCTTGTACGCTCTCCTGCGCGTACTCTAGATGCTATTATCAATGTCGGCTATGAACCGATGGCTTATATCGGAACAGGAGTGTTAATTCCTTACTAGAATTGATTCCTATTCCTTACTGGAATGGAAGAAGCGTCTGACACTTTTTCGTAACGTAAAGCGGGGGCAGTTGTTTTGTAATAGACCCCGTCTATAAAATTAAAAAACATTTATCCAACGCCCGCAGACTTCGTCTGTTTTATAGCTTCTTAACGGGTGTTGTTTGAAGGATGGCGTTGCTGTCCCCGTCTTGATAGAGACGCGGTCGTTGACCGTGGGAA
>JAIRSU010000020.1 GCA_031255285.1 Treponema sp.
TTGTCAAATAAAGCCGACCTTCGCCGACCCTCGCCTTCCTTGAAAGACCCTCCCATCTTACACCTTCCTCTCTTTTTTGTCAATACCTTTTCTCACTTTTTTTCCCCCAATAATAAAAAGTAACTCAGAAAAATCGGGATTTCATCAGGTTCTATAATCTCCGTTGATCTTTACATAGTCATAGGAAAAGTCACAGCCCCAGACGGTTACAGTCGATGGGCCGTTCCCTATGCTAATGTTGATTTCTATCTCGTCCTCAAGAAGAATGTTTTTGGCGTTTTCTTCAGAGAAAGGAATCGTTTGCCCGTTTTTGCAGACGGAGATACTTCCCTTCTTACTTGAAAATGCGATGTTTACGTGGTCTGGTTCAAAGGAAACACCTGCGTATCCAAGCGCACAAACGACTCTTCCCCAGTTAGCGTCTGCGCCGAACGCGGCTGTTTTGACAAGATTCGACGATGCTACCGACTTCGCCAACGCTTCAGCTGTTTCCTCGTCACGAGCACCTGTGATCGTGACGACGATTAGTTTTGTAGCACCTTCACCGTCTTGTGCAGCTTGGCGAACAAGCTCAACGCATAGAGAGCGTAAAGCTGTAGAGAAGATGGCGAAATATTCATTATCCAAGGCTATTTTCTGGTTTTCGGCACGTCCATTTGCCATGACAATAACCATATCATTAGTGGAAGTAACGCCATCTATGGAGAGACGATTGAAAGAGCTGCGAACCGCATCCTTCAACGCCACAGAGAGTGCGGATTGTTCGATAGCTGCATCTGTAGTGATGAAGCAGAGCATAGTCGCCATGTTCGGATGAACCATACCTGAGCCTTTGACTATAGCGCCGATACGGACAGGATGTCCGTGGACATTGATTTCCACAGCACTACTTTTTTTGCGTGTATCCGTAGTCATTATGGCTTCAAGCGTGGATTCATTCCCTGAAACATCCGCACGAATGGAATCCGCAAGAGCGGAGATTTCTGCTTCTATGGCCGCTATGGGTAGGGGAATGCCGATGACACCGGTAGAGGCGACTGCCACGTTTCGCACCGGTATAGCGAACTCATTCGCAATAAGGGAAGCCATGCGTCGTGCAGACACAAGCCCTTCTCTTCCAGTACAGGCGTTTGCATTGCCGGAGTTTGCTATGACCGCCCGAATCCTTGCATCTTTGCAATGCTCCTGCGTTACTATCACCGGGGCGGCTTTTACCCTATTCGTCGTGAACACGGCCGCCGATACACATGCAGTTTCTGAATATATCAGTGCTAAGTCCCGCTTATGCGGACTCGCCTTTATACCACACCAGATACCTCCCGCACGAAAGCCTTTCGCGGCGCACACTCCACCTTCAATGGTTTTTATATTCTGCATGGTCTGATTCTATAGCAAAATGACTCTCTCTTTCAAGGGATGAAAATTTGATGTATTCTGAAAGATATGATAACTCAGCTTATTGCTCTATACGGGTAAGCGCCTTTGCATTTTTCTTGGATAAATAACGAACGAGACAAGAGAGTGAGAAATTGATAGCAAAATACACAAGCGCTATGAAACAGTAAAGTACAAAGATATGCGCGGAACCGACAGTCGTGTTTTTGGAGATACTTCCCATAAGACTTTTTGCATTAAAGAAAAATTCCGCAATGGCGAACTGGGCGAAGAATGAGGTATCCTTGATAGTGGTGGTGATTTGACTCATCAGAGAGGGGATGATGCGCTGAAAACACTGGGGTAGAATGATGTAAACTAGGGTTTGAAAGAAGCTGAAACCTTGAGATCGTGCGGCTTCAAACTGTCCTTTGTCAATGGAGTTGAGTCCTCCGCGTACGATTTCGGCAATAACGGATGATGTGTAAAGGGTCAAGCCAATACCGCCTCGAATTAGATAATTACCCAATGGAAGCATAAAAATACATACCAAGATCCATAGCAGTAGAGGTGTACTGCGGAAGACTTCAATGTAAATAGAGGCGATTCTTCCAAAAATATGTTTTTCGTAATTGCGGAGGAGGGCGAAAATAGTACCGAATATAATACTCGCGCAGACTGTTGTGACGGAGAGTAGGAACGTTATCTGTAATCCCGCGAGCATGAAAAGCACGTTATCATAGGTAAAGATGTCAACGAATACTTGCAAGTTCATGAGTCCACCTCGTGTATGAGAATATCCCTATTTTTTACTCTTACCTCGTGTTTCCTTGCCCATGAGACGAGGGGAAAGCATAGGAGGAAGTAGAGTGCACCAGTTATTATATAGGCGGGACCGTAACTCAATGTACCATTTGATGCCCATGAGTCCGCACGGTACATGAGATCTCCACCTGCAATGAGGGCTAACACCGATGTGTTCTTGATGAGGTTGACAGCTTGATTGGCGAGTGGGGGCAAGACAATAGTGACTGTTTGCGGGAGGATGACATAGCGCATGGCTTGAGTGTAGGAAAAGCCCTGTGAGCGCGCGGCATCCATTTGACCATGATGAATGGACAAGATACCAGCACGAATGATTTCAGCAACATAAGCGCCATGGTACATACCCACGCATAGGATGCCTATACTAAACACATCCAATTTTATGCCGGCGTAGGGAAGAGCGTTGTACACGAAGAACACTTGTATCACCAATGGCGTATTCTGGAAAAATTCAACGTAAACGCGGGAAACAATTTTAAGAAACCTATTCGCCGATGTGGAGAAAAGCCCGAATATAATACCCAAGCCAAGCGCCAGCAGCAACGCCGATAGAGCCACCAAGATAGTAACAATAAATCCTTCAAGAAAAACAGAATAATCTGAAAATAGTCTAGCCCAGCGCCATAGCGCGAATGGTCCGCTCATTTGGTTTTTTCTTCCTTAAGAATAATACAGGGAACAGATTCGTTGTTTAGAAATCGAAAAGCAAACCCTCTCGATAAGTCTCCGTTCCCTGTATTACTACAGTTCGAATTGACTGATAAGCTCGGCTATGACGCCGTCATTGAGCCAATTCGTGATGAGGGAGTCGACATATACAGCGACATCCTTGTTGGCAAATTTGCTTGCCACGCCATAGTTTTGCGGAGAGAAGGCGTCCGGCAGAATCACGGTTTCACTGTCGAGGTACCCATTAAGGATGGATTTGTCCACAGAAAACACGTCGACTCGCCCGGAATCAAGGGCCGCTTTGATTTCCGGGTATGTAGAAAATTCCATGAATGTAACAGACACTCCAATGTTGTCCGCGGCTATTTGGATTGCATCGCGGGTCGTGGCTGATTGAGATACGCCTATGATTTTCCCGTTCAGGTCTTTTAACCCGGTATAGCCCGCAGCTTTCTTCACCAACAAACCTACCGCATCCGTATAGTAGGGGGTGGAGAAATTGTACGTGAGCTTCCGTTCTTCGGTGATAGTAAAGGTAGCGATAACTAGATCAATGTCTCCGTTATCGAGTAGGGGACCGCGAGTTTTCGCCGTTACAGCAGTAAAGGCAACCTTGTTTGGGTCGTCGAATAACTGCTTGGCGATAAGCTTTGCAAGCTCAATTTCAAAACCCTCGTACTGGTTTGTCGCCGGGTTGAGAAGTCCGAATTTTGGTACGTCAGACTTCACTCCTACCTTCAAGACGCCTGCCTTATGGATATGGTCGATCTGCGGACTCGACTGCCGCACCCCTCCATCTACGACAGCTTGTGCCTTCTTTTCGCATGATGCCATACTGACCACGGTCAGTGCCGACGGAATCAAAAAAGCTAACAGCAGCTTCTTCATTCTTTTCATAAAAACCTCCTCGAATTTTTTAAAATGGGGTTTGTTAGCAAACAATATTTGATACGTTTACAATAGAGATAAGTAACAACAAACCCATTCTAATTCTATCCATTTCTTATCGTAGAATTTTGCTCAAGAATACCTTCGCGCGTTCCGTTTTCGGGTTATCAAAGAACTTGTCAGGCGGGGCTTCTTCGGCTATGACTCCGTTATCCAGAAAAATAACTCGGTCCGCAGCCTGTCGTGCAAAGCCCATTTCGTGCGTTACCACCACCATCGTAATTGACTCTGAAGACAGCTTGATGATGACGTCAAGCACTTCCTGTACCATTTCTGGATCAAGCGCAGAGGTCGGCTCGTCAAAAAGCAAAATCTTCGTACGGGTCGCCAATGCTCGCGCTATAGCTATCCGTTGTTGCTGTCCACCGGAAAGAGTGGATGGATAGGCACGTGCTTTATCGCGCAGTCCCACCACGTCGAGGTAATGGAATGCGATATCTTCGGCTTCGGCGCGGCTCTTCTTCTGCAATTTTATAGGCGCAATAGTGATATTCTGTAAGACATTCATGTGAGGATAAAGGTTGAATTGTTGAAACACCATCGCACAATATGTCCTTACTATCATCGTCTTGTTTCTATGCGTGAGCTGTTCGCCGTTCAGGAAAACTTGTCCCCTATCCGGCTCCTCAAGCGCATTGATGCACCTGATGAGGGTACTCTTACCCGAACCAGACGGTCCTATTATCGTAACTTTTTCACCTTCTTTCACATGCAGGCTAATGTTATTCAGCACTTGCAAGTGGCCGAAGGATTTGCAGACATTGTTTAACCGTACCATACTCACCCCTCTTGTCAAAGATATCTTTACAATATAAAGATACACAAAAAACACGATTTGTGCAAGCTGACGTACCGCCTAATAACTTCTCAGTTGAGAAAGACGTTTATCAGGAAACATGACCTAGCTGAAATCAGACAGGGCGGCGCAAACTCATCCGTTGGGAGTCGTTAAACAGGCTCCGCCTCTATCAATTTAGCCAAAGCTTCAACCGTGAAGCCCAGATGTTCAGCGACTTTGTCAGCGGGACCAGATTCGCCGAAACGTTCTATAGAAAGAACCGCGTCCGCAAGCCCTTCCCAGCCGCTCTTTACGCCCGCCTCCGCCGCCACGACCCGCACAGAGGGCGGGACTAGCGCCTCTCTTATGAGCACGGGTTGCCGCTCAAACAACTCCCTGCATATCATCGACACGACTTGTACCTTTTTACCGCTCTCCTCGGCCAAAGTTGCGGCGGACAGTGCAAGGTTCACCTCAGAACCGGTGGCGATTATCACCACATCTGGATTGTTCTCTTTCCTGACGATGTAAGCGCCGACCTTGATGGTATTCTTCCAATCCGGGTCGCCCTTTGGAAAAACCGTTATAGTCTGCCGTGAAAGAGCCAAAACCGTGGGACCATCTCTGTTTTCCATAGCCATTTCCCACGCAACTGCAGTCTCTTCCGCATCTCCAGGACGGAGAACCGTTACGCCTGGAATAAGACGAAGCGAAGCTATGGTCTCGACGGGCTGATGTGTGGGACCATCCTCGCCCACATAAATAGAATCGTGGGTAAGCACATAAATAACAGGCTGCTTCATCAAAGCGGACAGCCTGAGCGCCGGACGTAAATAATCTGCAAATACCATGAATGTGGAACAAAAAACGCGAAGCCCACCATGCAAGGCGATGCCATTGGAGATCGCAGCCATCGCGAACTCGCGCACGCCGAAATGTATGTACCTGCCGAGGCGGTTAGTCATGGAAAAAGGATCTGTATCGAAACCTACAGCGTTCGGTCCCTTCAAGTCCGCAGACCCTCCGACAAGGTTCTGATTCGCCTTAGCTACAGAACGAAGCGCCTTATTGCCCGCGGCGCGCGTAGCCGCCTTATCACCCACAGCGTAAACCGGCAGAGATGCAGGCATATATGCGCCTGAATAGAATAAATCCCATTCAGCGCGTTTCTCTGGATTCTTCCTTGACCACGCTGCAAACCTCCTCTCCCAATCCTCGCGATTCTTCTTCCACTCCGTCTGCTTCATCTTGAAATATGCAACCGCAGACGGCGAAACAAAGAAATCTCCACTCACCCTAAGAGCGGCTTTGGTCGCAACTACCTCGTCGGCTCCTAACGGCGCCCCGTGAGCATCCGCCGTGTTCTGCTTGTGCGGCGACCCTTTGCCGATAATAGACTTGAGTACAATAAGACTAGGCCTCTCCGCTTCCGCTTTCGCCTCCGCTACAAGACGGAATATCTCTTCAAAATCGTACATCGAACCATTCAATACTTGCCACCCGTAAGCTCGGTAGCGCGCCGCAACGTCCTCATTAAAAGACAAATCCGTACTTCCGTCAATGGTAATCTTGTTAGAATCGTAAAACACAATGAGTTTGCCAAGCCCCAGCCGCCCTGCAAGAGAACTCGCCTCACCGGATACGCCCTCTTGAAGGCATCCGTCCCCACAGAGCACATAGGTGTAATGGTCCACAATCATATCTTCTTCCGTGTTAAAACGCGCGGCGAGCATAGTCTCGGCCGCGGCCATACCCACCGCAGTCGCCAAACCCTGCCCCAGCGGACCTGTAGTGGTCTCCACGCCCCCAGTTACTCCGTACTCCGGGTGCCCCGGTGCCCGCGAGCCGACTTGACGAAACGCCTTAATATCGTCCATGCTAACATCCTCATATCCCGAAAGATAGAGAAGGCTGTAGAGGAACATAGAACCGTGTCCCGCGGAAAGTATAAAACGGTCCCTGTCAACCCATTTCGGGTCAGACGGGTCATGTTTGAGAATCTCCCCATAAAGAGCCGCGCCAAGTTCAGCCGCGCCTAATGGAAGCCCTGGATGCCCGGAATTCGCCTTCTGAATGGCGTCCATACTTAACGTCCGCACGGTCAACGCGGCTTTTTCCAAGTATTCCCTTTTTTCCGTAGTAACTTTATCCATAAAAACTCCTTTATTATTTTCCACTCATTATTTTCAAAGCTTCCCATAGTGTAACCCAATAATGGTTTGATTGTCTACATATATTTTCAAAAGACTCCGCAGCGTAGCCCAAGGGATGGATACGGCGGGAAACACAATCAGGACTTGAAATTTTTTCTGAAAGAATACAAGCTCTGGGGAATGACGAAAAATCTAACCGTGGGAAATCCCGCGCTTTTAATAGTCGGTTTTACCGTTCCCCTCCTTATCGGGAACCTATTTCAACAGTTTTATAATATGGCTGACGCGCTGATTGTGGGGCGCACCATAGGCGTTGAAGCGCTCGCGGCGGTCGGCTGCACCGGCAGCATCAACTTTCTTATCATGGGCTTTATGATGGGATTCACACAAGGGCTTTCTATTATAACGTCCCAGTATTTCGGCGCAGGTGATAGTCAAAGCGTCAAAAAGAGCTTCGCAACCGGCGTTATTCTGGGATTTTGCATGACCGCCCTGCTTATGCTCATAAGCATCCTGTCTGCGCGCCCTCTCTTAATTCTGCTCAATACGCCGCAAGAAATCTTCGATGCGGCATACGCCTACATCATCGTCATCTATTGGGGACTCCCCGCGGCTCTGCTGTTCAATATCTGTTCCAATATGATGAGAGCCGTCGGCGACAGTACGACGCCGCTCATAGTCCTCATCATAGCCTGCATTATAAATATCATACTTGACTTTGTTTTTATCCTGATATTCAAAACAGGCGTCGA
The DNA here is from genome assembly GCA_031255285.1 of Treponema sp. Classification (GTDB taxonomy): domain Bacteria; phylum Spirochaetota; class Spirochaetia; order Treponematales; family Breznakiellaceae; genus JAIRKH01. The sequence goes on from JAIRSU010000020.1 coordinate 7,500, forward strand.
GGGAGCGGCTTACGCCACGGTCATAGCGCAGATCGCCGCAGGCATCCTCTGCGTGTTCTGCATCGCGAAGAAATTCCCGTCTCTACGCATCTCAAAGGAAGACTGGAAGATTGATAGACAGGAAATATTGAGGCATATCCGCGTGGCTCTTCCTATGGGATTCCAAATGAGCATCATTGCTATCGGCGCGGTCGCAGTTACCTTTGCACTAAATAACCTGCAAAGCGCCGTTGCAATCGCGGCTTTCGCGGCATCCCAAAAGATTGATATGTTGGCGTCTATGCCTCTGGCGTCGTTCGGCGCGGCTATGACCACCTATTCCGCGCAAAACTTCGGCGCAAGACGCATCGACCGTATCAAGAAAGGTATAGTTCAATGCTTCGCCATATCCGGCTCTTTCAGCCTGTTCATGGGCATACTTTTTTTCTTCGCAGGAGGGCGGCTCTCCGCCCTGTTTCTGGGCGCGGAACACCTCGAAGCCGTGGAGCTTTCCCATCTTTACTTAAAAATAAACAGTAGCTTGTACATCTTTCTTTCATGGCTCTTCATTGCGCGCCAGTCCCTGCAGGGCCTCGGCAACAGCATTGTGCCTACCATAGCAGGCGTCATGGAGCTTTTTATGAGAACGTTCGCCGCTATTTTCCTGTCTGCAATCTTCGGCTTTACTGGCGTCTGTTTTGCAAGCCCGCTTGCATGGCTTGGAGCGTGCGTTCCCCTTTCCATTGCCATAGTCTTGACTCTCAAAAAACTGTCAAGAAAATATGCCAAGAAAATGGGGATAAGTTGAATACTTGCCTTCCTTAAAGAATAGAAATTGCTAGTCGCTGGTGCAAAATACCATTAGGTGTGAGGGTGGTACGGGTTTCCCAGAGAACAGGGGCTAACTCCTAGGAAGTGAAGTTCAATTCCACTTCCCCCTAATTTAGCCATTATAGAATTTTGTATGGGTTATTACCTGTGATTTTTTCGTTGTAAATTCCCAATCAGTCTAAAAAATTTCTGGATCAATCGGGGTGATTTGCAAAAAGTTTTTCCTTTGTGGGATGCCGCACAATCACCGCATAGACCGTGAATTTTGCAAGCATCAAAGGGACACGGACAATTTGTATTTACGCTGCTCATATCTATTAGTTCCTTTCTAATTTAATTTTTCTTATAGTGTCTTATTCTATTATCTTTGTCAACTAATTTAGAAAAAAATTCGCCTAACCACGAAGTCTACTCCACTGGCGCCCGACACCCGCGCCCCACTGGTGTCAGACACCCGCGCTTTCGCGCCGGCGTCTGGCGCCGTTTGCGGTTACCAGCCGTTATTCTTCAAGTTGCTCGTCACTATTGTTGTCATTGATATCCCCCGAAACGCCCGCAGCTGCCGGGCTATTCATGGGTGACCTTGTCGCTGATTGTGCCGCCGCTCTGGGTGAAACTGCCGCCGGCGTTGACATACACCCCGCCGGGCCTCCCCCCGCCGCTGACGGAATTGCCGCTGATTTCACCGTCGCTCATGGTGAAGTCGCCGTCATCGCTGACAAACACTCCGCCGCCGGCGCACATGTACCCGCTGGCGGAATTGTCGCTGATTGTACCGCCGCTCATGATGAAAATAGCTCTGCCTAGGTAGCCGCTGCCGTCGCGGATAGGGAAATCCACCTGGCCGACGTATACCCCGCCGCCGCCGTTGGAGGAGGCGGTATTGCCGGTGATTTCCCCGCCGTTCATGGTGAAGTCGCCCCTCGCACCGACCCATACCCCGCCGTCGGAATTGCCGCTGATTTCCCCGTCATTCATGGTGAATCTGCCGTTGTTGACAAGTACCCCGCCGCCGAGGGTGGCGGAATTGTCGCTGATTGTACCGCCGCTCATGATGAAAATAGCGTTGCCTATGTTGCCGTAGCCGCTATCGAAATCATCCTGGCCGACGTATACTCCGCCGCCGTAGTTATATGCGGTATTGCCGCTGATTGTACCGCCGGTCATGGTGAATTCGCCGCCCGTATAGGTGGTGTTGCCGGTATTCACCCTATAGCTGACACTCACCCCGCCGCCGAGGGAGGAGGAATTGCCGGTGATTTCCCCGCCGTTCATGGTGAAGCCGCCGCTCGCACCGACCCATACCCCGCCGCCGTCGTTGCCGCTGATTTCCCCGCCGTTCATGGTGAAGTCGCCGTCGTTGACATACACTCCGCCGTCGTCGTTGCCGCTGATTTCCCCGCCGCTCATGGTGAAACTGCCGCCGTTGACAAACAGCCCGCCGCCGTCGTCTTCTCCACTACTGCTATTGCCGCTGATCTTGGACCCGTCCTCCATCACCAGCG
>JAIRSU010000034.1 GCA_031255285.1 Treponema sp.
CGGGCTATATCAGAGGTGTGATACAGGACTATATCAGAGGTATGATACAGGACTATATCAGAGGTATGATACAGGACTATATCAGAGGTATGATACAGGACTATATCGGAGGGTTGATACAGGACTATATCAGAGGGCTGATACGGGAAAACCCGTACTATGCAAACGCGGTTCGTAATAGTTCCCGTGTATACTCTTCTTTGGGGTTTTGCAGTACTTCCCGCGTCGGACCGAATTCAACCGCCTTGCCTGCCTTCATAATCAGAATATTGTGGCATAGCAGCCGCACTATCCGCAGGTCGTGGCTTATAAAAATATAGGAAAGCCCGTGTTGACGCTGCAAGTCTTTCAACAGATTCACCACCTGGAATTGGATGCTTCGGTCGAGGCTGGACGTCGGCTCGTCAAGCAGGAGAACATCAGGCTCAAGCACGAGACTCCGCGCCAAGGCGATACGCTGTCTCTGTCCGCCAGAAAACTCATGAGGATAACGGAACAGAAACGCCTCGTCGTCTAAGCCTACCTCTCGTAACGCCGCAAGTACGCAGGAACGGCGCTCCTCTTTTGAGCCTTTGTGGTGAATCAACAGCCCTTCACCTACTATATCCTCAACGGTCATTCGTGGATTGAGGGACCCATAGGGGTCCTGGAATATAATCTGCATGGAACGGCGCAGGGGGCGAAGTTTGCTCTCGTTCATGTCTTGAATTTCAACCCCATTGATACGGATAATGCCGCGACTTTTTTCCAGTCTAAGCAGAGCCTTGCCGAGTGTAGTCTTACCAGAGCCAGACTCGCCCACGATGCCGAGTGTCTGTCCCTTACGAAGAGTGAAATCAACTTGGTCGACCGCTTTGACAAAGCCGGTTACGCGGCGCAGGAAGCCTCTTTTTATAGGGAAATATACCCGGACGTCTTTGACTTTCGCTACAATCGGCATGGATGGGTCAGGCGTTGGACTTTCTATGCGGCTGTCTGTATAGATAAGCTGTTTCGTATAATCTTGCTGCGGCGCGGCGAATATTTGCGCGCAGGTATTGGTTTCCACGATGCGTCCGTCTTTCATCACCGCAACCTTGTCCGCCATACGCCGCACTACGCCGAGGTCGTGTGTGATGAAAAGTACAGCCATGCCGAATTCTTTTTGCAGTACCTTGATAAGGTCTAGTATTTGCATCTGGATAGTAACGTCCAATGCGGTGGTCGGCTCGTCCGCAATGAGGAGTTTGGGTTTGTTGAGGAGCGCAAGAGCTATCATCACACGCTGACGCTCTCCGCCTGAAAGTTCGTGCGGATACGCGGAGAGACGTTTCTCCGCTGACCGCAATCCTACCCGTAGAAGCCAATCAAGAGAAACCGACCGCGCTGCTCTTCTCGACAATCCCTGATGCAGGGAGAGCGACTCGGCGAGCTGCCTCTCTATGGTATGAAGCGGGTTAAGACTGGTCATGGGTTCCTGAAAAATCATGCCGACGTCTCTTCCGCGCATAGCGCGCAGTTCAGCGTCTTTCATTGTCATGACGTTCTTTCCCTCAAAGAGAATCTCGCCTGAATACCGTATACCCAAAAGGCGGAGAATCGCTTGACCGCTCACAGTCTTGCCGCTTCCTGATTCACCGACAAGCGCAAATGTTTCATGTTCATCAATAACGAGATCTATACCGTGAACGACTTCCTTTGAACCGTCTTTTCCAAATGCAGCATGGAAGCCGCGGAATTCAACGAGATGTTTCACCATCACCGCCTAGTCCAGGAAGCCTTTAGCCTTGAGTAGTTCTGCATTGAGAATACCGCCGCCGGCCGCGCCGCGTACCGTGTTATGGGATAGTCCAACGAAACGGACGTCAAAGACCGGGCATGGACGGATGCGCCCTACTGTAACCGCCATTGCCTTGTCCGCATCTCTGTCCTTGCGGGGCTGAGGACGGTCATCTTCTTCCTGAATGATGATTGGGTGCATGGGCGCGAACGGTAAGTTTAATTCTTGCGGGAGCGCTGTGAAGTTCGTCCAAATATGTTTTATTTCAGCGATAGACGGCTTTTTTGCGCCGAATTCTATGCTCACACAAGCTGTGTGTCCATCTGACACCGACACACGATTGCAATGCGCGGCTATGATTGGCGCATCTGCGGGCTTTATAACGCCGTTTTCCACAGTTCCCAGTATTTTCAATGGTTCAAGCTCTGACTTTTCCTCTTCTCCATTGATGAACGGTACGATGTTGTCAATAAGATCAAGGCTGGCAACGCCTGGATAGCCTGCACCTGACGCCGCCTGCATGGTACTGACGATAGCCCGTCTTATTTCAAAACCTGTATTGATGAGCGCGTAAAACGGCGTCATGTAGCTCTGAATTGAACAATTCGGCTTGACTGCTATGAAGCCCTTTTTAAAGCCGTGGTTTCGCTGTTGAAAGGGAATGACGTCTGCGTGATGAGGATTGACTTCCGCTATGAGCATGGGAACATCTGGTGTGGAACGATGCGCCGAAGCATTAGAAACGACAGGAACACCTGCCTTTGCATAGGATTCTTCTAATGCGCGGATTTGGTCCTTACCTGTTTCTAATGCGGAAAACACAAACGCACACTGTCCCCTGTCATGTGCGGCAAGCGCCGCGGAAACATCGTTGGCGTCGTGAACTGTGAGTCCACTCACTGCATCCGCACAGCTTTCGGCGAGTTGCCAGCGTCCCGCAACCGCCTCTTTATATTTCTTACCGGCGCTGCGGGGCGAAGCGGCGACAAACCGTACTTCAAACCATGGATGTTCATTCAATAGACCGATGTAGTTTTGCCCAACCATACCGGTTGCACCCAAAATACCGACTGGAATCTTCATATTCCCCCCCTATGGACGTAAAACCCGCCTCATGCGAGGTTTACTTAACAGCCTAACAGCCGTATGAGATATACTACTATAATTAGAGAAAAAACATCAAGCAGTAGGTTCCGCCCAGGATTCGTCTATTTCGGCACTCAATAACGAGGCGTCGTTAGAAAGAAAAAAGTTTTGCGGTCCCTGCCTTGTGTGAGGACGCCGCAGATTCGCGCTTGAATGTTCGAAGCGTCTATGGTAAGATAACAAATAAAATAAGGAGGCAGCCATGAAAATTGAGGATATAGTCCAAGCCGTAATGGTTGTTCTACAGGAGAATCGGCGGATCAGTCGATGGTTCTTTATGAATAGTGGGAGATAAAGCGAGCGTTTATGTTATTTTTACTCCTGCCTATTTTCATGGCGGCTCTACCTGTGTTTACGGCTTTTTTCCTGCGGAAGAAACTCGGCGTACCATTAAACATTTTCCTTCTGTGCCTTCTCACAGGAGCAGCCTCTGTTGTGCCGGCCGCGATTGCTCAATATTTTATCCCGCCTATTAGTAGTCTGGACATAAAAAGCATTCTATTCAACGTGTTCTGCCGCGTTGCCCTCACCGAAGAGTCTAGCCGCTTTCTCTCGCTCTTATCGTTCTTATTATTTTTAACTTCTTCAAGAAAACTAGAAAAAGAGCGAAACGTATCACGTTTTGCGGCAATGGGGCTTGTGGCCGGACTCGGGTTTGCTTTGGCGGAAAGCGCGGCTTATAGCGCGAACAATATTCAGATAGTTCTGTTACGAGGCTTCACAACTGCGCCTATGCACGCGGCTTGCGGTGCACGGATGGGCGCCGCCGTCTTCTTTATGAGAGAATCACCTGGAATGTCGGTATGGCGCTTCTTGTCTGCTGTTATCATCCATGGAACTTACAATATCTTGACGGTCAGTCCAGGAATCATGCGCTTCTTTTCAATCTTGCTGGTATTTTCAGCGTTGTTTTCCGCGATAAAGGAGTCGATGAACACGGACTAATCTTCGTATCTGCGCCTTTAGTCAAAACTGTTGAAACTATTTGTGTGAATGGGTATAATGCTTTTACGAGTATCATCAGTTTCTTTGGGAAGAAAGACAAAAATGGTTGTGGTTGATAAGGTAAGCTTGATTGTGTTCTGACTCACAATTCCTTTGCAGCATCACTAAAGACTAAAACGAGGTAAAAGAATGATAATTGCTATCAAGCAAGGAAGTCCTGCGAAAGAGGTCAGGCGGTTTGCAAAATCCCTTGAAGAAAAGGGTGTGCAAGTGCATTTTTCGGAGGGCGCATCCCAGACAGTGTTAGGACTTGTCGGTGACACTGCGGAAATTGATGCCGAGGCGCTTAACGCCAACCATTTAGTTGAAAAGGTCGTCAGGGTACAGGAGCCTTACAAGCGGGCGAACCGCAAGTTCCACCCTGACGACACATGTATTCGTATATGCGCATCCGCAGGTGGAGAGTGCCGCGTAGGGGGCGGTTTCTTCTCCGTTATCGCGGGACCCTGTTCGGTTGAGAGCAGGGAACAGATACTGGATATAGCCGAATCGGTGAAAGCATCAGGCGCGAGTTTCCTCCGCGGCGGCGCGTTTAAGCCCCGTACCAGCCCCTACAGTTTCCAAGGACTTGGCGCGGATGGCTTGGAGTTGCTTTTGGAGGCGAAGAAACAGACGGGTCTGCCTATTGTTACCGAAATCATGGATTTGAGCCAATTACACCTATTCGGCGATGTGGACGTTATTCAAGTCGGAGCGCGTAATATGCAGAATTTCACCCTCTTGAAGGAGCTGGGACGATGCGGAAAGCCGATTCTGCTGAAACGAGGGCTTTCGGCGACCGTCAATGAGTTGCTCATGTCCGCCGAATACGTCATGGCGGGCGGTAATGAAAACGTTATCTTGTGTGAGCGCGGCATCCGTACCTTTGAAACCTATACCCGTAACACATTGGACGTAAGTGCGATTCCTGCTTTACAGCGGCAGTCCCATCTGCCGGTCGTCGTTGACCCAAGCCACGCGGCAGGGCTTTCGTGGATGGTAGAGACCCTTTCAAAGGCGGCTGTCGTCGCAGGCGCAGACGGTCTCATTGTTGAAGTTCACAATAATCCGGAAAAAGCTTTGAGCGACGGCGAGCAATCTCTTAGTCCGTCCGCCTTCACGAGTCTAATGCGGGCTCTGAAGAAATATATTGAAATGGAAGGAAAAAGCTTCTCGAATGGAAAGTAAAGCTGTATCGGCACAGAGCTTCATAAGCCCAAATAATGTTCGATAGTTATGAAATACTTTTAAGGAACAGACATGACCATCAAGACAATAGGTATAGCAGGGCTTGGGCTTATGGGCGGCGCTGTGGCAATGGCTCTGCGTCACGCTTTTGCAGACATCCGCCTGCTTGCCTGCGACATTGATGAAAACGCGCTTACGGCGGCGGAAACAGACGCGGTGATTGATGAAGGCTTTGTTGATGCGAAAACCATGCTTCCTCAATGCGAGATGGTATTTCTCTGTCTTAACCCGTCTATCACTTTGCAATTTATGGCAGAGAATATGAGAGTTTTCGCACCGAAAACCCTGATTACAGACATTACTGGTGTAAAGACAGCCGTTGTATCTTTCATAGAGGCGAATCTGCGGGCTGATGTGGACTATGTGCCGGGGCATCCGATGGCGGGAAGCGAGAAAGGTGGGTATTTCGAGGCGAGAAACTGCGGCTTTACTGGGAAGAACTATATTCTGACGCCGCTCAAGCGGAACAAACCTGAAAATCTGGCGCTTATGCGGGAAATTGTCCGTAAAATGGGATTTTCCCGCATCACGGAAACTACGCCTGCGGAACACGACTATGCCATCGCATTCACAAGTCAGCTCTGCCATGTCATAGCGGCCGCTCTCATCAATTGTGAGTCGGATAGTGGCATCATCCGATTCGGCGGTGGTAGTTTTGAAGACCTCACCCGCATTGCCTTGTTCAATGCAACGCAGTGGACCGAGCTTTTTCTGGAAAACAGGAAGCCTCTTCTCGCTCGTATTGCCCAGTTTGAAGCAAGCCTTGACAAGATCAAAGACTTGATTAGAAACGGGGACCATAGCGGGTTGCAAATCTATCTTCAGACGGTACGGAAACGCAAGGAAGAACAAACAGCTCTCAAAACAGACGATAGTTAGCCGTATTCATGCCAACCAATAAATTCCGCAGATTATGCGGATTCTTTTTATAATGGTTGAGCTTTCTCTGCCGACCTATTTTTGTTGTAGTGCCGGGCATACTCTGTCAGAAAGCTTAAAACCGCCTCTTAGTAAAGTCCTAATTAACGGCTTACATTCCCACGCCGAAATACGCAAATCCCGCGCTCTCGACGTCCGCCCGCTTGTAAATGTTACGAAGGTCAAAGAAACAACACTTTTCGTCCGCACGGGGCAGAGTCGTGGATACGTCCCCGCGCATAGCCGTCTTCAGCCGCGCCAAGTCAAGGTTACGAAACTGGTTCCACGGCGTAACGATTACCGTCGCGGATGCGCCTTCGGCGGCTGTATATTCGTCCGCGCAAAAAATAACGCTATCCCTGATAGAAGCAAGCCGCCATTCCGCCTCCCGCATTGCCTCTGGGTCAAAAACGCGTAGACGTACGCCTTTCGCCGCAAGCCCTTCGCAAATAGCGATAGCCGGCGATTCCCGCATATCATCTGTATTCTGCTTGAATGCAAGCCCCAGAATCGCAACGGTTCTGCCTGTAACGTTCTTTTCTCCTCCCAATTCCGCTATGATTTTATCAACCATACGCGTTTTCTGGCGCTCGTTAGCCGCTATGGTAGCCTCGACCAAGGACAGGGTTTCCCCGTAAGTACGGGCGATTTGCGCCAGCGCCGCAGTATCTTTTGGGAAGCAAGAACCGCCGTAGCCCGGACCTGGATGCAGAAACTTGCCCCCGATACGCCCGTCTCTGCCAATCGCTTTGGCCGCGTCTTTCACGTTTGCGCCGCATTTTTCGCACAGGTTAGCTATCTCATTGATAAAAGTAATCTTCATCGCTAAAAAGGCGTTTGAAGCGTATTTTATCATCTCTGCGGACTCCAAGTCGGTTTCAATATAGGGTGTCTCGTTCAAGTAGAGAGGTCGGTAGATCTCTTTCATAATTGCCCGGGCTTTTTCATTGCTTGCGCCGATAACCACTCGGTCTGGGTGGGTGAAGTCATAGACCGCCGCGCCTTCGCGCAGAAACTCCGGGTTGGAAACCACGTCAAAAGGCGTTTTCGCCGCGTTCCCATCTCGCAGCGACAGTTCCTCTTGTATCCATCCCGCGACCTTACGTCCGGTCCCAATGGGAACCGTACTTTTATCCACAACCACCGTGTAACGGACGATATTACGTCCAATCTCCCGGGCGGCCGCCTCTACATACCGCAGGTCAGCGGAACCGTCTTTCGTGGGCGGGGTTCCGACTGCAATGAAAACCGCATCAGCATCCCGTACCGATTCCGCAAGGTCTGTTGAAAATCTCAGTCTGCGTGTGCGGACATTTCGGCATATCACTTCGTCCAAACCAGGCTCAAATAGAGGAATAACGCCATTTTTCAACGCTTCTATCTTCGCCGCGTCCCTGTCAACGCAGACCACATTATTACCAAAATCAGCAAGGCACGCGCCAGACACAGAACCGACATAGCCCGTACCAATTACCGATATATTCATAGTTATCTCCTCTTTTAAAGGTTAAAGGCTTTCATTGCAAACGAAACATGAATGACTATGATCTATGCCTCGCCTTCATTGCTTTCTCAAACCGCGCCGCCCAGTCAAAACGATGCGCTTCCGCCCGTTTAACGCACAAACGTTGAATACGCTGATAAAACTTCGGCTCATTGACGCACCGCTCAATTCTATCCGCGATTTCTCCGGTATTACCTGTTTCAAAGAGCAGTTCCCGGTACTTGAGCAAGTCAGGCAGACCGCCCGTACGGGATGCAATCACCGGACAACTAGTATGCAACGCTTCGAGCACCACATCAGGATACGCATCATAGAGGGAAGGATACACCATCATATCGCACCACGCCAAGTAAGGGAACGGGTCTTGAAAGCCCTCAAGCGAAACTATTTCCTGAATATCCAACGCTTTAATGAGCCATACTGTCTGCCTTGCGTCTTCCATTCTTCCCAGTACGCAGCAACGGAGACCCTCGACACCTCGTTTCTTTAGTTCTGCGAGGGCTTTTAGCAGGTCAAACAGACCTTTCATCAGAGAAAGCGAACCGATATAGACGATAGTCCGAACGCTCTTCGAGTTGTTTTTGTTCTTCCATTCTACCTTGCACCGCGGCGGTCCGATATTTCCAGGTATGAGGACGGTCTTTTCCTTGCGGTATTTCGTTCGCTTGATGAAGATATCGCGGTCAGCGGCGTTTTGAAACGCCGTCAAGTCCGCAAAGCGAGCGATTTGTCGCTCCCGCGACAGGTTTACCTGTTCATACGCCAGCGAGAACACGTATTCTTTGAACGACAAGCGGCCTTTCGCGCGCACTATCCGCGCCCTGTCCACATCGTTACACCGCGAGGCGTAGAACAACGGGACCCGCAAGACTTTCTTCAGAAGAATTGCGGACTTGAGATAAATATCTCCGTGAATATGGATAAAATCAATCTTTCGTGGGTATTCCAATTCGCCCTTTATGAAAGACAGGTTTTTCTTTATGTTTTCGCGGAATAAAAAAGACGCGGGTGGAAACCTATGGCGGACGTACTTCACTGTTAGTCTGATTTGTGTCAAATGTTTCGGCGTATAATTCAGACATGTGTTCATAATGACGAACACGCGGGCGCCGCGTTTCGCCAGCAACTCCAGCAGCTCCAAGTAACGACGGTCTCCACCGGTACGAATTTCATTGATTAAGAAAACGCCGAGTATAGTCATAACTTCCTTTTTATTGGTCAACCAGCGGTTTTTCTTTCGCTGTTTCCCTTCGCCAAACGCGCGTTTTTATATCCCTGACCGCATATTTTTCGCTGAAATTCAGCGTATGGGTACAGACTGCGTTCATTTCTTTTTCTGGCAAAACGGTTTCTATGAGTTTCTCTTTATACGAGGTTTCTGTTAATTCAAGAATTTCGTTGATGTTCGTCTCTTTGCCGTAATCTTTCAGACAATTTTGTGCAGGGCGGTAGACTTTCCCTTGAGCACCGCGAAAGACCGCGCCGGCCATACGGCTGTTGGTTTCGCCTGTGCAAATCGGATTTTGCGGGTGGGGCGTCCATTTGTCGGTCGGGAACGAGTCCGCATAGAAAAGGTGGAGGTTGTCGTTGTGAGACGTTTTATGTTTTCCTGCCGCCCCTTTTTCCTTAATGCTTGTGAAAAGCCACCATTTTGCGTCATGGGAAAACACAACCGAGTCAACTGCGTCCACGTCCCGCATGAGCGTAGCCTCAAGTTCCCATGCCGTAGGAAAATCCGCGGCCTTATACAGGTCTATGGTTCTGTTCTCATGGGATTCGGGTATCATATACCAAGCGTTCTCGTAATGGAAAACGTTTGGAAACGAAAGATGATAAGGTTTTTCCAAAACAGGGAATGAACATTGAGTGTGTGCAAAGGGTTCAATATATCCCAGAGTCCCGCTCTCGTGTTTGTACTGTTGTTCAACAAAGATGTATACCCTACCCTCCCATTCCGCTATAAACGGGTCCGCCCACTGGAAATCCAACGGCGGGACGATTTTTTTCAAGAGTCGCCTGTTTTCTCCAGCATCCTCTAAAAAGCTTTCGCCTGACAGAAGCAGGAGGGACCATTGTTCGCGAAAAAAAGTCCGAATTAGCTTGCGTTTTATGCGGGTGAACGTTATTGGTTTCACAGCTATTCCTTCAACATCTCGGTATAATAGCGGCTTTCAATCTTATCTTCACTGACACCGATTTCCCTGAGAAAAGACAAGAGGCGGCTTCGCGCTTCTCTGACAGTCTGTTCATCTGACGAAGGCGCGAGTATCTCCAACTCTACAAACCAGCCTACGCCGTATACCTCGCAGAGTTCCACCGTAATATCGCCCATGGTCCACGCCCAGCCCTTCTTACGCTTCCGCGCTCCAATCCGAAACCCTAATAAGCCGAGCAGGGCTTCGAAAGGTTCTCGGTCGGACGCCTCGAATTCTCTCTCATCGTTTACCTCAACGCCGCCCCGCCTCTCCTTGATTTTATATGTTACCAGAGCGCGGGCGCTTCGGTCCTCTCTGCGGATGCGGACACCGAAGTTTGGAACAGCAGAGCGCGGCGCGGCTGGATACCAGTAAACATCTTCCTTGTCAAACTCCCGTTTGAGCGACGCAAGGGCGGAGACTACAGCCTTTGTTTCTTCAGGGTCGCTGACCCAGGCTTTTAGTTCTATCTCTATCATCTTATTTTTCTCTCCCCTACGGATATAAGCGTGAGAGCCAAAGACCATACATCCATTATTATATATAAAAATTCAATTTCTTACAAGGGTACCGAAAGTGTCTGGCACCGAAGTAATTCCCGTAACAACTCCGTATTACAGGCATGAGGAAGCGCCGAGTGCTCCTCGAAGGAGCGACGTACCATGTTACGTCGAAAATTGACCATGACGATATGTGCCTTCTTGAACCACAATTTAAGATGTTATTCCTTTCTTTCGTTAAGAAAGCGAAGCGGAAGTTCCATTTCCAATTATGGGATTTCTGCGTCATGGGAAATCATATCCATTTCTTGATAAGACCGGGAGAAGATGGTAATCTATCTGAGATAATGCAGTGGGTGAAGTGTAATTTCGCCAAGGCGTGGAACAAAGCGCACGGACGCAAGGGTCATGTGTGGGGAGAACGCTTCTATTCGCGGATAATCAGCGGGATAACGGACTTTTTGCGGGTGAGGGAGTACATAGCGGATAATCCTGTGAAGGCTGGGCTTGTGGAACGAGCCGCGGAGTGGATGTTCGGGAGTCTATACCACCGTCTGCATCAACAATCTGATTTACTAGACGAACCTGATATTGTCGGTGTCTGACACCGATACCACGAGATGCGCAAGTCATAATGCCCGTGTCTGGCACCATGAAAGCGTCTGTACTGCTTAATTTAAT
>JAIRSU010000050.1 GCA_031255285.1 Treponema sp.
TATCTGAGATAATGCAGTGGCTGAAGTGTAATTTTGCTAAAGCGTGGAACAAAGCGCATGGACGCAAGGGTCATGTGTGGGGAGAACGTTTCTATTCACGGATAATCAATGGGATAACAGACTTCTTGCGGGTGAGGGAATACATAGCGGACAATCCTGTGAAGGCTGGGCTTGTGGAACGAGCCGCGGAGTGGATATTCGGGAGCCTATACCACCGTCTGCATCGACAGTCTGGGTTACTAGATGAGCCTGATACCGCCGGCGTCTGACACCGATACCAGCACTGCACCCTATCTTTTTTTATCCACGAAGTAAGCGTAGGCTCCACTTGCTAGCAAGTGGAGCCGTTAAGACAGGGCGGCGCCAGACACTTTTGGCTTGCGTCCAGAGGACAATACGTGTCTGGTACCATGCAGGCACCATGCAAAACGGGGACCCGTGGCGCCCCCTTTCGGACAACACCCGTGTTAGGAAATGCTTGAACAAGCGGAGCCTGTTACAATGTTACTCCGTTCTTGAAAACTGCGATTTCACGGTAATCATTAAGCTCGTTTTTCGTCTGTACTTTACCGCAGGCTGTGTCTAGTATCAATTGTAACAACTCGGCGCATAAGGCTGGCGCATCTTCAGAGAGAAGCCTGCTCGCATCAAAGTCAATCCAATTCGGTTTCTTTTGCGCTAATTCGGAATTACTCGCTATTTTAATCGTGGGAACGGGCGCTCCAAGAGGCGTACCGCGTCCTGTGGTAAAGAGGATAAGGTGCACGCCGGCGGCTGTCATCGCGGTTGTAGACACAATGTCGTTGCCTGGTCCTTCTAGGAGAACGAGTCCCCCTGTCCCCAGCGGCACACGTTCTCCGTAACGGTACACACCGCGCACTATGGATGAGCCACTCTTCTGTACGCACCCGCAGGATTTGTCCTCAAGCGTGGTAACGCCGCCTGCTTTGTTTCCGGGAGACGGGTTCTCATAGACTGTTTGTCCATAAAAACGGAAGTATTCTTTGAAGTCCTCAATCAAACGGACGGTTCTGTCAAAGAGTTCTTTGTTTTCACATCTATCCATCAACATCTGTTCAGCGCCGAACATCTCAGGTACTTCGGTCAAGACGACGCTTGCACCAAACTCTGTGAGCATATCGCATATCAGTCCGACAAGCGCATTCGCCGTAACGCCTGAAAGCCCATCAGAACCGCCGCATTTCATCCCTATCACTAATTTATCCGCGGTTATGGGTTCCCGCTTCACCTGTTCCGCATGAGCCGCAAGCTCCATGAGTAGTTTCTTGCCATCTTCTATCTCATCCACGCTTTCTTGGGTAACGAGGAATCGGATGCGCTCATGATCTTGCGCATATTCACCGAGCAGGCTTTTGAAACTTTCGAGCGTATTATTTTCACAGCCAAGCGAGACCACAAGAACTGCGCCAGCATTGGGGTGTTTCACTAAATCCGCAAGTGCGGTGCGGGTAGTTTCGTGGTCATCTCCCATTTGAGAACAGCCGTAGGGATGGGTCCATGCGAATACGCCATCGACGTTCCTTTCAGCGAATTCAGCATCCGCCCAGTCCGCTAGTTTCTGTGCAGTACGGTTCACGCACCCGACGGTTGGTACTATCCATATTTCGTTACGGACGCCGATACGCCCGTCTTTGCGTCTGAACGCCTGAATATCAGGCGCGCTCGTGTACGGTGCAGGTACGGGCGGCTGTGTCCAATGGTATACGGGCGTTTCTGTAAGCAGGGTTTTCAAGTTATGAGTGTGCACATGCGCACCAGTCAATATGTCCTGTACCGCCGCGCCTATGACGCAGCCATATTTGACGACCTTTTCGCCTTTGTTTATGTTCTTGAGCGCAACCTTATGCCCGCGTGGGATATCCTCTAGGCATACGAGGGTTTTTCCTTCGACAACGACGCTTTCGCCTTTAGCAAGCGATTCTAATGCCACGGCTACGGTATCGGTGCTGTTGATACGGATGATTTTCATTGTTACTTTCATATTGCCTTTGATCATTCGACGCAGATTCTTTCTAGTTCAGCTTTGATACCACGCTTCCAGATACCTGACAGACAGTTCGCAACCGCGTCCACAAACCCCGGAACCACGGATAAGTCTTCGCCCCACCAGTCCACAGAGGATAACACAGCTTGGGAAATGATACGGGCTTTGTTTGAGTTGTCCGCGTTCTCCTGATAAAGCGCGGCGAATCGCGTCAACACATCCTCATCGTCCTTGATAGGGTAACTTTCTCCGTTACGGGTACCGAACATCTCGCCGTTTACTAGTTTACCTTCGTAAAAGGCGATGAGCGCGGAGAGCGAAAACACAAGATGAGTCGGTAATTCTCCTTTCTTCTGGAGAGAACCTTTGATAGAAGGTAGAACGCGGGTTTTGAACTTTGAAACTGAGTTCAAGGTGATGGACAACAAGAGATGTTTGATATACGGGTTGGCGAAGCGTTCAAGCACCTTGTTCGCATAAGCGATAAGCTGGTCAGTGTTTCCGTCCATAGACGGTATTATTTCGTTAAAGATACCCTTATGCAGAAACATTGATATGAGGGGGTCTTTACAGCAGGCTTCCACCGTGTCGAGTCCACAGAGGAACGCGGCGGCTACCGTCATGGTGTGGGCGCCGTTCAGGATTCTCACCTTGCGGGTGCGGTAGAAACTCATATCTTTGGTCCAGACGACGTTAAGCCCGGCATTGACGAAGGGCAGTTCTTTCGTGTAGTCGCTTCTTGTCTCTATGACCCACAAGTGAAAGATTTCCGCCACGTTAAGCAGGTTGTCTGTGTATCCGAGCTTCTCACAGAGAGTCGGCGCTTCCTCGCGGGGGTAGCCTGGAACTACACGGTCTACAAGACTGTTGCAGAAGTCACATTTTTCCAACCATACGGAGAAAGCGTCTTCCAACCCCCATTCTTTGGCGTATCTCACGACTATTTCCCTTAACATATCGCCGTTCTTGTCAATGAGTTCGCAAGGAATGAATACAAGCGTCTTGTCTGGGTCTCCCTTGAAATATCTCCAACGATGGTATAGGAACGCGGCGACCTTGCCTGGAAACGAGCGCTGGGGTTTATCACCGAGCTTGTCCGCCGTGTTATACGTGATTCCCGCCTCCGTGGTATTGGAAACGACGAACCGCAGGTCGGGATTTTCCGCCAGTTTAATATAATCGTCGAACTGCGTGTATACGTTGACGCATCGGCTTATTGATGAGACGGGACGGAATTCCTCAACGACCCTCCCGTCCGCCATACCGCGGAGGATAGTTGTATAAAGCCCATTCTGCGCGTTTATAACATCTCCCATGCCTTTTTCCAAAGGCTGGACCACTACAACGTTCCCATTAAAATCAGTCTTCTCATTAAGAACGTCAATCATCCAGTCGACAAAAGCCCGCAAGAAGTTACCCTCTCCGAACTGGAGGACTTTTTCGGGTCTTTTTACCGTCTTAACGGTTTCGCTAATATCCATATTATCTCCTTGTTTAACAATAGTGCTTATTCACTAATTTTTCAACCACTCCGCTCTGCGCCTTTCTTCGGGATATTCGGCAAAGCCTGCGCCGGTGACAGACGCCCGCGCTCTGCCCTGACGGGACCGCGGCGCATCCTCCAGACAACACCCCACGTGAAACCCCCAGAACAGACGAAGACTGCGAAGCCTACAACTTAATTATGTCCTCCGCGCTTAATCCAGTCAGATCCTCTATAACGTCAACCGTAAGCCTGTGCCCCAAAGCATGCCGCACAATTGCTATATTTCTTTCTTTCATATCTTCACTTCTACCTTTCTCAAACGCAGTGTTCACTCCAGTCGTCCAGTCGGATAATGGACCTTTCCCCATCAGGTAGACAAAAGAATAAGCGTGGAATAAAAAGATAAGTAGCAAAAGATAGGAAAGAACAATGAAGAACAGCGAAATCACTCCAAGGAGTTCGAGTCCGAAACGGTGGTACCGACGGAAAAGAAAGAGAAATCCGTAAGCCGGATCGCCTTGGATTTAGGTATCAACGGGGTCATTATGAGAAATCGGACGAATGCCACAGACATTTTTTAATGACTGATAAAGCCTGACAGTAATCGTTTTACGTCATCTCTCCGTACAGGAAGCCGCAACAACACCGCAATATCCGTGGTCTTCAAGCCGTCTATGGCAAGACCATCGGCGGAAAGGCTATAAACAGGTATGTGAACGTTGTGTAGTCGACTCTCGAACCATGCGGCATACAAGGAAAGCCGCTTATCTGTGAGGATTCTGTGTCCGTCCGCCGCAGGTCCATAGAATGGAGCCCCATTCCTCAAAGCATGGAAAGCCTTGCTTTCTACAGGATAAAAACGATCTGCTGTAGCATTAGCCTTTTCCTCAAAGAGCGCTCCTTTGAAATGTGTTCGTAGTCCGGGGAACCCCAAGTCAAGCCCACCTATCCATACGGACGCAGCTCCTATCCAACAAGCAAAGTCAAAAGCTGGTGCAGCCACAGAACCGCCAGAACCAAGCCTGCCTTTCAGTATGGATTTCTCCTCGTATGCGTGCGCCGATGGATGACTTGACGAATATAAAAATATATTTCGGCAGGGAAGATGGAACGTACAAGGATACACATCCACAGACGTAACAAGACAAGTATTCGAGTGTTGCAAGACATCCAGATGACGTACGTTCCAATATTGTGGATCCGCACTCAACGTGAAGTCCGGGTCAATTCCATGTCTTAATAGAAATCGGAGCGCCGTGTCCACACTCACCACAAGACAACGTTCCGCTATCTCCGATAAATGGGTTGTTAAGTCATCCAGAGAAGGTCCAGCAGCCACCAGAAACACAGGGATCTCACCGTTCAACACACCGCGTAATTGCTCAATACCCGGTAATTCGTGTATATAACGCTCATTTCTTACAAGATTCTTCTCCCACCTCGCGCCGAATCGCTTTAAAGTAGATTCGTTAATCGCACCTTTGGAGACCCATGTATCAATGCGCCGCTCAACTTCTTGGTAATACTCCGAATCAAGGTCAACGAGAGTCCGATTCTTGATTTTCCGGACTTTTCCCTCGCCGAATGAATCAAAATCAAATATCTGCAATGCTCCCAAAATGTTCTCTTCCGCACCGCCAATCACAAAAATAATATCTTTCTCCATCAAGAGAGCTGTCAAATCCCGCGTCTCAAGGGCTTTCTTTAGAATTTCTTCGCGTTTTTCAACAATGACGACTTTTCTGCCATCGTGGACTACAGACTCCGCAATATACCCAAGTCCGAATCCTAAAACAACGACTATCCCCGCCGTCTCTTTTCCAATAATAGATGCGGTTTTTTGCGCTTCCTGAATAGGGTTGTATCTTGAATGTACGTATTTCGTTCCCACAATCAGAGTAGGTTCTCCGTGAACAGATGATTCAACCCGCAGGTCAAGAAGATTCTCTTGCAGATTGTTGAGCCTTTCCGCCAGTCCAGTCCATTGATCACGAATAACCGCGATGTTTTTTTCGTAATTTGTCATTTTATCTCTCATGGTTAGGTAAATCGTTCATTCTAAATACAGCGTTATCTTGTCTCCGTGTATGAGAGGCGTTCCGGGTACTGGGTCTTGGCTTGAGACATGACCGACTCCTTTTAGTTCCACGTGGAAGTCTCTAATGGAGAGCAGGGGCAAAAGATTCTGTTTAGAGAAACCTGTGAAGTTAGGCATGATATCTTTGAGTACTGGAAGAGGTATATTTGACGGAATAGTTACGTTCCGTGAGTGTTCGAGTCGGGCATTTTTGCCTCGCGGGAGTCCGAGGTAATCAACAAGCTCCTCTGCAGCTTGCCTTATAGGGATGGTAGCGATACGCCCGCCGAGATAGGATGCACCTTGAGGTTTCACAATCACCACATAGAGGATGATACTCGGCTTATCCGTAGGGAAAATCGCCATACAACTCGCAATGAAATCCGTTTCCGAATAGACTCTGTTTTCAATAACTTGGGCGGTACCGGTCTTGACGGCCATCGGAATATCGCCGATTGCAGCGCGCCAGCCTGTTCCAGACTCCGTCACGGTTGTCTGCATGAATCTGAGCATACTGGAAGCGGTTCGCGGCTTGATGACTTGTACGGGAGATTTTCTCTCAAAAGCTTCCTCTTTTCCTTCGCTATTTCGGACGAAGGCAACGAGATGCGGTTGAACCATGACGCCATTGTCGGCTATTGCTGTAGCGGCTTGCAACATCTGTAGCATATTCACTGCTATGCCTTGCCCCATTCCCATGGCCGGTTTCGCTCGTTTGTCAATGTTACCCAAAGGATTGAATATACCTGACACCTCGCTTGGAATATCTGTCTCCATTTTCTTCCCAAAGCCAAAGCTTGTTAGTTTATTATAAAACACCTCGTTGCCTATATGCTCGACCGCAAGGCTTACGCCCACATTGCAGGACAAGGCGATGATTTTCTCAGGCGTTACCATTCCGTGAACTTGCAAGTCGGTGATTGATGGGTTGACCCTGTCGTAATGCCCGGTACAATTGAACACACTGTTCTCCGTTATAACGCCTGTGTCTAAAAGTGCTGAAATGCTGAATAGTTTAAATACCGAGCCGGGTTCATAGGCAAAGAGTGCGGGTTTATACCGCCATGTGGAATCCGGGTAATTATAATACTCATTCGGGTTGAAACTCGGCAAAGAGGCGGAACCCAAAATTTCACCTGTCTGTGCATCCATTGCCGTAAGCATGATGGACTCAGCTTTGTTTTCACTCATAGCGTCCGCGGCTATCTTTTCCAAGATGTGTTGTATTTTTATGTCAATGGTCAAAACAATATGCTTCCCAGTCTCCATTTCAGTGGGACTTAGAACGTCATCGAAGAGGTATTCGATACCTTCATGTCCTTTATTATCGTCACCAACAAAACCAATTATCTGACTAGCGAGATTTTCCTGCGGGTACACACGGCTTGATACAATATCGAGCCGCACCTTCCGCATGAGGGTCTTGAGCCTGTTTCTAGCAGTTTTGAGTGTAGTCTCAATATTCTTGTTCCGTTCTTTTTCATTGGGTTCATCCGTGAAACGTACCGTGATGGCGGACTCTGTCGTCTGGTCAAGTATTCCCTTTTTAGCCGCATTGATACGGTTTATGACCGATTTGTCTATTTTCTTTTTAAGAACGATATACGAAGGACTGAAATATATCTTGTCGAGAATTTCTTGTCTAGACATTCCCAGAATGGGAGCAAGCGTAACGCTCAATTCCTGACAGAGCGATTCGTCCAGAACCTGCTGTTTCGTCTCCTGTTCTCGTTTCATAAGCTCGTTTCGGCGTAGACTGACCAGTCCGACTTTCGTGTCCATTGCCAATAACTGCTGATTTCTATCAAAGATGGTCCCTCGTTCCAGAGGTGGATTAGCGATTCGTAAGCCTCCCGTGTCTTCGGTTGGAGACAACATAACAATAGCGTAAGCAATGATAACACTAATAATAAGAATACCCACAATAACTATGTACACAGCGAATCTTTTTGAAAAAACGGTGATTTCGTCAGGAACGATCATTCTACATCCTCTTCAATTTCATAGGAGAGGGCAGGAATACCCCACGCTTTCCCAATGATACATGACACTGGAACTGTCCCATAAGATGCGGAGTCGAAGGAGATGGCACGGTTGTCACCCATTGCAAAAAATTGGTTGTCAGTTACTTCGGTGCACCGTTTTATAGCCATTACGCCGAACGGTGTATAGAAAACCACAACGTCGCCTTTCTGAGGCGTTGCCCATTGTATGTACCGCCCCGACCATGGCAAACGCATTCCGTAAGCCGTCTTTATGATAAGAACAACAGCTCCCGGTTTTATGGCTGGTAACATGGAATTCCCCTCTGTTATCATAAAATCAAAGAGAAAGAGTTTCATAAAAACAGCGGTCGAAAATGCCAATAGTATAGCTCTACCGATTCTGTTGCTCTTTCTTTTTCCCATACGTACATTCTAAAAGATTTCATGCACTTGTTCAAGACGATTGAAAAAATTTCCCTACTGTCATTCATTTTTATAGGCCGCGATTACACCGTGTTTGTTAAAAGTTAATCCGCGGTCAATGTTCGAGTCTTCGGATGAAGATGCTTTGCGCTAATCCCAAGCCTATCATAGCAGAGAGGATAGCGGATCCACCGTATGACATGAAAGTCAAAGGGATACCAGTTATCGGCATGATGCCCATCGTCATACCTACGTTGATAAGGAAATGGAAACAATACATACCGGATAAGCCCGCAGTTATAGACGCCCCGAAAACATCCGTGCTCACTCGTATGATTCTCACGAGGCGCAGACATATCACGAGAAAACAGGTGAATATAAAGATTCCTCCGACAAAACCCCACTCTTCTGAAAAAATTGAGAATATGAAATCGGTGCTTTGTTCCGGTAAAAACCTGTAATGACTCTGAGTTCCATGTAAGAAACCTTTACCTTTCAAGCCTCCTGAACCTATAGCGATAACAGACTGTATGATGTTCCAGCCCGCACCTTGGGGGTCTATGCTGGGATCCAGAAATACAGATAGACGCATAATTTGGTAATTTTTTAGTACCTTGTGCGATGCAAAAGACACGCTCAAGGCGAAGGCAAGGATGGTTATCATGTATACTATCCAGAAAAAGTAGGCTTTCCGGTAGAGAAGGTAACTGATGAGTGCCACTGCGCCGATAACACCGAGAGCTCCAACCGCGGACACTATGAATTTAAAGTTGACCAACAGCATAACGGGCGATAGTGATTCCTTACGTACGTATGTGAACCATATGGGTAAAATCATTAGAATACTAGTCAAGCCCATACATAGCGCCAGAAAGACGATATAACGCAGGCGTATGTTCGCGATGAAGCACATGGTGAGGAGGATGGGGATAAAGACCAAGGCGGTTCCAAAATCAGGCTGAATAAGAATTGTCAACATGGGGACGAATACGATGATGCAAGAGACGAGGAAACGGATAAACGACTCTGGCTTACGTTTTGTGTCTTCCAAGTAGCGGGCGAGACAGAGTATCGTGGTGATTTTTGTAAACTCTGATGGTTGAACCCCGAAAGAACCAATGCCTATCCACGCTCGTGCACCGTTGACTAATCTCCCAAACAGGAATGTATAGAGGAGAAGTACCAATGCCCCCAAGTAAAAATAGACAGCGAGGTCGCGCAGTCGCCGATAATCAACAAAAGCAATCACCATCATGAAAAGCAAGCCTATACTCGCCCAGACTATCTGTTTCGACCATTCGTCAGAATTCTGTATCCCCGTCGATGTTATACCTGAAGAATAAATGAACAATATACCGATAATGGTTAAGCCTAAACTTGCAAATAAGAGAAAAAAATCAATCGTGAAAATGTCCTTTAGTCTCATTTATTTCCCGTCTGTATAATATCGCTTTTTGGCTTTTTTAGCAAGGAATATGGATAGATGCTCGCTACTCTCTCCGCCCGGTCGTGGGCATCAAGTACTGGAAACCGAGTGTTTGGACGGACTCTTCGTAGGTTTGGTTAGCAAACACGCCTTGGAAGATGATAGCCGATGCGTAGGGTGCCCACCATTCCCATTTGTTGACTGCCTCAACGATAACTGATACGACGATGCGCTCTTCTGGGTTATCGGTTTCATAGGGCGCGAAAGCCGCGAACCACGAATGCCACTGCCCTTCAAGCCCTACCTCACCTGTGCCGGTCTTACCGGCGATGTCTATGGACTTTATGTTCAACGGATACTGGGCGGTTCCGTTGGTGATGACTCCGCGCATATCACGACGTACCGTCCTGAAAACCCATGATGCTATATCGCTTTTATGGAGAACAGTCGGCTTTATAGTGTTCTCCACATCGCCAGTCCGCGGGTCTCTCACTTCTTTTAGAAGATGTGGTGTATAGATGACTCCGTCATTCACCGCCATAGCAACCATATTCGCCATTTGGAGAGGGGTTACCAGACTATAGCCTTGCCCAATGGATATATTCATGGTATCCCCACCGAGCCACCGCTCATGAAAACGCCTGTCTTTCCACAGTGGCGTAGGGACGAAACCGGGTATTTCGCCGGGCAGGTCTATATTGGTAAGACTACCGTATCCATAATCATGAGCGTAGGCGATGATACGATCCGCGCCAACATAGTCTCTACCAACGACCCAGTAGTAGATATCACAAGATTGTGCCATCGCGTTTTGGAGATTAAGCCATCCGTGCCCAGGCTTACGGATATGACAACGCCACGTTCTGCCGCCGTATTCGAATTCACCCTCGCAGTTCACTTTTTGCTCCGCTGAGAAGACGTTTTCCTGTAAGATAGCACTTGTCATGACGATTTTGAATGTGGATGCTGGTGGATAATTGGACTGAATGGCGCGGTTCAAGAGTGGCTTATTCGGATCATTTGCTAGGGCGGTGTAACGAGAACTCACGTCGATCTGGTTAAACAGGTTCGGGTCGTACCATGGGTAGGAAACCATGGCAAGAATCTCACCAGTTGCGGGACTCAGGACGACCACTGCGCCCATACGGTTACCCAGCGCCTTTTCCGACAAAGTCTGAATCCGCCGGTCTATGGTTAGAACAAGGTTCTTGCCCGGTTCCGGCGCGATCCGCTGTATTTCTCTTTCAGAAATCCGCTTGCCACGTACATCAACAGTCCTCGTTTCCTTCCCAGCCCTGCCTCGCAAGAGCTCATCGTACTGTTTCTCAACACCCGACTTACCGATGAGATCGCCCTGTTTATAGCCCTTGTTGTAGAGTAGGGTGATTTCGTCCAGTGTGATGTCTCCTACATAGCCTATGATGTGGGATAGACTGCCGATGTCGGCATAGTTACGGATAGGCTTGGGCTGCCAAGACACGCCGGGCAGAACGTTTGCGTTTTCCGCCAGTGCGGCTATCGTAGCGTAAGGCATTTTTGTCGCGACCTCCACTGGCTGATACAGGTAATAAGTTGAGTCCGGGAGTTTACGGTCTATCTGCTCGTAAGGAACACTAATGATATCTGCTATTTTACCGATGACTTCTGGAATCTTCTCTTTTTCTATTTCGGCAGGCGTAATGTTTATCGCAAAAGAGTCCGTATTCAATACCAGAGGTTCCATGAAATTACGGTCATATATTTCCCCGCGACGGGTAGGAATGACTGTAACACTATTCGCTATGTTCTGCGCTTTCATACGGTACTCCTCTCCGTGCAAGACCTGCATACTGAAGAGTCGCAAGCTATAGATAATGAAGATAGCGATAAAAATGAGTTTTATAATAACGATTCTTCTCAAGAAAAGAGGATTCTTTTCCATTTTTATTTTTCTCCCTTTACAAGCAGAGACTTGAACTGGTTCAATAAGGCGAACAGAAATGGAGCAAGGAAAGTATTGAGGGTTAATTCAACCAGCAAGGTTGGTTCCGTAAGCGGATAGGCATGCACCTCTTCTGAAAATAGGATATGTAACAGCAACAGAAGGAGAGCCTTAAAGAGGGTTCCGATAGCGCAGAGCAACATAGGGAAGAACACTGCATCCAGAATAAGAAACCCTTTCACAAGCCCGGAGATAGCCCCTATGACGGTGCGTATGAGAGCATTAAGCCCCAGTGGGGACGCAGAAAGGAAATCTAGCAGGACTCCTGACAAAAAACCGGTAAGCTGTCCTGTCATAGGACCATTGTAGTAGGCGGAAAAAATCAAAATCACCAGAACGATGTCCGGCCCCGCGCGATACATAGCAAGCCGCATGAGAAGAGTTGATTGCAATATCGCAGCTGCAAAAGCAAAAAGACTCGTCCATAATACATTTTTAATCATTTTCTTCAGCTGGAGACTGGATTGTTACTGAAATTATTGCGTAGCTGTTAACAACGCACCTATTTCTATTCCACACTCCCTCCTCCCTCCTTCCTACTGTTGTTTACTACAAACACGTATTCTAGACGAGAAAAGTCCACGGACGATTCAAGTTCTACTTCCATAGATATTTCGGATTCTTGGTAGAGAATCTCGCTTACCCGTCCGATATTGATATTCGGGGGGTAGATACCACCCACACCGCTTGAGACCACCTCGTCTCCGAAGTTGATTTCGTTTCCGGTGTGTCTTTGACTGAAACGCATAACTAGCGGCTTATCCTGACGGCCTTGTCCGCCGACAATACCTTCATAGCGAGAGTAGGCGAACCGCGCTGCGACAAAGGAGCTTGTATCAAAGAGAGGCATCACCATACTCTCAAATAGTCCCGCTTTAATCACTTTACCGACAAGCGACTGCGTCCCGTTTTGGAAGGCGATGACCGGCATATTTTCAGACACGCCGCTATGCATACCTTTGTTGATGACAAGAGCCGAGAAAAGGTTGTCTGGGTCTTTACCTATGATTTCCGCGGGGATGTTCTTGTATGTGACGGTGTGTGCAAAATCGAGCTGTTCGCGGAGCCGCCTATTTTCCGAGAGGATTTCCGAAGCACTCCGTTCGAGCTCTTCGTGGCGGGCTATACGGACGGTCAATTCCGCATATTCCTCGCGCAAAATCGAGAGCTCCCTGATCGCGAGTATTGTCTCAGACACGAATTCTGTGATTCCGTGGATACCATTTCTGATACCGAGAAAAAACGACAGACCAGCATTCCTAAAATTTGCAGCAAAAGTACGAGTCGAGAAAAAAAGAGACAAGAAAGAAACAAATAAGAGTAGCCCGAATACCGCGCCTTCCGCTTTGAATATTCTTTTACTCATCCGTTTAAATTGGCGTAGATGCGACGGGAATTATCGAATTTTCTGGCGTATTCCGGATATTGTCCGGCACCGAGCGCCACGCAGTTAAGTGGATTCTCTGCAACAAAGGCTGTAACGCCCGTTTCTTGAGTAACTAATTTCGCAAGTCCTTTGAGGAGAGAGCCGCCGCCAGTCATCACAATGCCCCGTTCAGCGATATCCGCGGCCAACTCTGGAGGAGTCTCGCTCAAAGTCCGCTTTATTTCCTCAATGATTTGAGTAATGGGTTCTTGAAGCGCTTTTCGCACATGATCCGATTCGAGGATGACTCTTTCGGGGAGCCCGGATGCCGAGTTTATGCCGTTCACTTCCATAGTCATATTACTAGAGTCTGGCACCGCGTTTCCGATTTCAATCTTGATTTTCTCTGCCATACCCTCACCTATGTTGAGATTGTGGTCAGCCTTGACTTTTTTGACAATAGCTTCATTGAATTCGTCTCCGCCGACTCTGATGGCATTGGTCTTCACCATACCACCGAGCGAGATGACGGACACTTCAGTGGTTCCACCTCCGATGTCGCAGACCATGTGTCCGGCTGGTTCCCAGATAGGAATACCCGCACCGATAGATGCTGCGAGGCTCTCATTGATGACAACGACATCCTTTGCCCCAGCTTTCAAGGCGCTCTCCTCCACAGCTCTGCGTTCGACTTCGGTAATACAAGAAGGTATACCGATTACCATACGGGGTTTCACGAAACGGTAGCGGGGAAGCACCTTGGATATAAAGTAACGCATCATCTTTTCACAGGAATCCAGGTCCGCGATGACGCCATCACGTAGAGGACGCGTGGCAATGTAGTTTTCTGGCGTTTTCCAGAGCATACTCTTCGCATCCTTACCGACAGCCACCACTTTTTTCGTGCCGCGTTCTAATGCGACAACAGAGGGCTCATCAAGAACGATGCCTCTCCCGCGCACATATATAAGCGTGTTGCACGTTCCCAAATCAATACCAAGTTCCGATATCGTTCCAAACATATTTCCTCCTTTATCTGATTGCCAGTCTCTCCCGTGAGAGGTTATGGGTCGGGTCAACATTTATCGCCTTCCGCCATTCAGCACGTGCTCGTATGGGGTCGTTTTCTTTTGCGTAAATTTCCCCAAGACGGTAGTGAGCCTCCGCGTTCTCACCGATACCCACCAGAATTTCATTGTACTGCTCTTTCGCAGATTGAATATCATAGTTCTCAAAAATTTCACCCAGAAGTAGATGAGCCTGTATTACCGCCTTGTAGTCCTTTGACGTGTCTATACAAAGTTTCAGGTAAGAGATAGCCATGTCGCTATCGAATTGCTTATAAGACTGGGCTATCGCCAAAAGTAAAAGGTCCGATGGAGGTTGCCACAAGCCCAGCGCTTCTGTGAAGGCATCGGCGCTACTCGGATAATTGTGGAGAGCAGCATAAGCAAGTCCCAACCATTCGGACATATCATCAGCACGATCCTGCTCCCATCGAGCTTTTTTCGCTTGTTCTAAGAATTTCACCGCTAAATCAGCAAAATTCGCCCCTTTACTGTAGTACGCCTTACCAAGTACATAAAAAATAAACCCATCCTTATCGGTACTCTTGACAATCAAAGCCTTTCTCAAGTCTCTGATACTCATATCTATATATGCCAGCTTGTCTGTTTCGGTTATTTGGGACAACGACAACTGATATGCAGAAAAACCACGCAATACCAAAAAATCGTAATCCAAAGGCGAATTCTTTAACATTTCCTCACCGATATTAAAGGTTTCTTTATAAGCAGCGTTCTTCCATAAAGCTTGAATAGTCTCCCTTTCGTCAATGAATGTGTGCGGCAATTTCGTAATGAAAGGAACACCTCCTAAAAAGAGCAGTACCGTAGAGGCAACTATTAAAATCACACAAAAAATCCGTTTTCGGTGGAAGCCGTAACCAGACGAGACACATCTTTTAGACATTTTGCCTTTATTATTATAATTTTGATGAAAAAAGTCAATCGCTATTTTAAGAAAATTCACAACAAAAGTATGAAAAATTTAAATGTTTGATTTCCTGATAGACTCGCCTCTCTCTATTGCATTTTTTTGCTTCTTTGCTATAATTACTTGCAATATTTATTGTTCGACGCGGTTTTGAATATACAAGGAGCAAAGTGATGACAGGCTTAAAAATCATGCGAAACATTGGGATTATGGCGCATATTGATGCTGGAAAAACCACCACGACGGAGAGAATTCTCTATTATACTGGTAAAAGCCATAGAATAGGCGAAGTCGACGATGGCGAGGCGATTATGGACTGGATGCCGCAGGAACAAGAACGCGGTATCACCATACAGAGCGCGGCTACCACTATCTATTGGAAGGGTGCACAAATCAACATCATCGACACACCTGGACACGTGGACTTCACTGCAGAAGTCGAGCGTGCCCTGCGTGTCTTGGATGGTGCAATAGCTATTTTTGATGCAGTGAGTGGGGTTGAGCCTCAAACTGAGACCGTATGGCATCAGGCTGAATATTATAAGACACCGTGTATTGGCTATGTGAATAAGATGGACAGGCTCGGCGCAGACTTCTTTCGTGTACTTGACGACATCCGACAAAAACTGAACGCTGAACCGACCGCTCTGCAAATACCCATCGGCGTAGAAAGCGGTTTCATAGGAGTCGTGGACCTCGTCACCATGAAAGAAATCCGCTGGAATTCGGACCGTGAAGGCGAGGAAATGCTCGTAACAGACATAGCCGCGGAACGGCTTGCTGTCGCTAATGAATGGCGGGAGAAGCTCATTGACAGTCTTTCCACAACGTCGGACGCGGTTACCGAAAAATATCTCGCAGGTGAAGTCATGGACGCAGTGCTTATGAAAACCGAAATACGCAAGGCCGTTCTGAAGCGGGATCTCTTCCCGGTGTTCATCGGCGCTTCTCGCCGCAACATGGGCGTTCAGCCTCTTATAGATGCAATAGTTGACTTTCTGCCATCCCCGGATGAAACGATGCCCGTTCACGGCCGTCATGTCAAGAAAAATGAAGAAGTCCTTGTTTCCTGCAACCCGTCTGCTCCACCTCTCGGTCTAGTCTTTAAAATCCAGAACGATAAGGAAGCAGGAAGTCTCTGTTATGTGCGAATGTATTCCGGCGTTATCAAGAATGGGGATGCAGTCTTCAATATCGGCAAGAATAAACGAGAACGCGCCCATCGCATTTTAAGGGTACATTCAAACAAGTTCGAGCCACTTGATGCGCTTGCCGCGGGCGATATCGGCGTTGTCGTGGGACTTAAACTTGCCCAGACCGGCGATACTATCGGTAGTGAAGGATTCCCTATCAGTCTGGAACGGATGCAATTCCCTGAGCCGGTTATTTCGGTTTCCATTGAGCCGACGACTATGTCGGAACAGGACAAACTCAAGGAAACACTAGATATCCTTTCAAAGGAAGACCCTACGTTTACCACAAAAGAAAACAAGGAGACAGGACAGCTCATCATTTCCGGCATGGGGGAATTACATCTCGACGTGCTTATTACCCGCCTTGTCAACGACTACAAAATCAACGCCAGAGTAGGAAAGCCGCAGGTTACTTACCGTGAATCCATAAACGCTGTGGTTGAGAAAGAGGCACGTTTTTCCCGTGTTATTGCGGGCAAGGAGAACGCGGCGGTTCTCAGCCTCCGAGTGGAACCGCGTCAACGCGGCACGGGCAATAGCTACACAAACGCGGTAGAGGACAGAACCGTTCCCACGGTGATTTTTGCGGCTGTGGAACGAGGGGTCAACACGGCTTTCAGTTCAGGCATAGTCATGGGCTATCCATGCATAGACATCGGGGTAACGCTTACCGGTATTGGCTACTCGGAGCTCACCGGCACGGAATTCGCCTTTGAAGCTGCGGTAAGCCAATGTTTCGACGAAGCGTGCCGCTCAGCAGAGCCGATTCTACTTGAGCCCATCATGGCGGTAGATATAACGTCGCCCGGGGAGTCCGTAGGCGGCGTTATGAGTTTCGTAGCACAGCGCGGTGGACAGGTCTTGAGCATGGAGTCAAAGGCGACTGTTGATGAAGTGAAGTGCCTCGCACCCATGGCGAAGATGTTCGGCTTTATGACGTCCTTGCGTTCCATAACTCAAGGACGAGGGACTTTCTCTATGGAATTCTCTCATTTCGAGAAAAAGAATTGACTAGACTTAAAGTCCTTTCGATAGACACCAATCAAGTAAGTCTCCCTGATAGGACACATCAAGGGTAAGATAGGCAAGCTCCGAATGTATACGGACCCGGTTGTAATAGGACTCAGGATGCATGAACACCGAACTGCTTGACCTCTCCGCAGAATGCCTGCCATCCAGCATTTTCGACTTACTATGATTTAAATCATAGTAACCTATAACCTTCCCTTTTCCCCATGGTTAATTGATAGTAGTTCCTATAAAGGGTTTACCATTCAGGATATTCTCTAAGTTGGGAAGGTTTCTGCCGGCCGCGCAAATCACCTTGAGTCCGATTTTCTCAGCGTAGCGACTCGCTACCGGGTCAAAGGGCGTATTCTTACCCGGAATCCATTCCTCGCCAACCATTAAGCGGAAATCCTTCCATGAAATCATGTCGAGAGGTCTTGCAGAAGGATTCGTGCGTGGGTCGTCCGTAAATACATATTCAATGTTCGACAGATTAATCAGGGTCCTCGCACCAAATTTTTCCGCCAAAAGCACCGCGTCAAAGTCCGAAGAGAAACCCGGCTTCCACCCCGCAGCAACTAGAGCTCTGCCCGTGAATTCCGCCCCGCCGCTTGGGTCGATCACCACTTCGTCCTTGCATAGGTCTCCCATGACAGCCTTTACGAGCTGGGCGTTGAGCCGTGTGGCCATAACGCCAATCCAGTCTGCCGCCTCATCGTCCAACGGGGAAAAGTCCGCGCTTACATCCCGGTAAGCCTTCTGCCAAGCCCGCGCCGGACCGCCTCCACCTACCACGAATATGAACCGTCTGTCCTCCTCAATGGACAATTGATGCCGCGTAAGCTTCACAAAATCCCGTAGAAAATCCACGTCAGCGCCTTCCGGCGCCACAATAGAACCGCCTAAAGATAATACCATCGTTTCCACAGTTCACTTTCCTCCAGATCTGAGCGCTTCCTCGCTCTTACCTCCCAACAGCTCTACTTTTGCTTTGATATGATCCAGTGTATCACTGTTAAGAACCACGCGGCGGTAAGGTGTGTCTCCGAGAGGCTCCACCTTGTACCAGCCACGGTTAATAAACTTCATTTGCCGCCCCTCTGCGAACCAGTAGACCAGCTCGATGCCATGGTTAGGGTCCGTGTTGTCCAGCTCGATGGCGTTAACGCCATGTCTGCCTATGGCGCATCCCGCATTAAAGAGACAGGGCACCGGCAAATCGTCTCCATAGAGACTCTGTCTGAGCGCTCCGCGCCGCTCGGAGCGTTTCAACTTACCTAATTCTACTCGCAAGTTGGAGACTTCACCCGCGATGCGCCCTCTCTCCGACTCGGAGGCTGTCGTATAATCATGACAAAGACGTTCTATCTCGAACTTGATGTAATCAAACCGTCCTAACGATTCAAAAAGCGTCCGATGCGTATGTCCGATAATCGAAATGCAGTTGTTCTCGAGAGAAAAACCGTAAGCCTGTTTTTCCACATAGAATCTGCGATAAGGACTGCGCCCGGATGAGATATTGCGGATACCGAGGGGCTTCAAAAGGTATCGCACGCTTAAACTGAGTAGTCGGTTGAAGCGAGAATAAACCTTCGACGATTGATGTCCATGGAAAATATAGACAGGAATGACGCCTGTGTTGATTCTGACCGCGTTGTAGAGCGGGTACGGATAGCTTCCTTCAAAGACAAGAGTCTCGTCGTGGTTACCCAGTGTCTTGTAGAGACGGTTTGTCGCGTTGAAACAGTCGAATATGCGGTAGAGTCCGGCCCATTGCTCTCGAATATTATCTATATGGAATCTCTGTAGCTCCTCAATATCTCCGTTCAGGATCAATATCCAATCATTTTTAAAATAGTAATCCCCAAGAATTTCTATGAGCATATTGCCATTGTAGGCAAGATCATCCCGCCTACCGACTCCCATGTGAAAGTCGCTTATGATAAGAATCTTTCCTCCCTTGGAAATGTCAATATTCACCGGAGAGTCGAAGCGAGGATTCAGTATTTCGGCAAAAAAGGATGACGCCATTCTTACCTAACGTACCGATGTCTTGCATCGGTTCAGATACTTCTCAAGCAGGCGTCCCATATATACAACGCTTTGTCTGTGAGCAAGAGTCCGCTTCCCCTTTACAATGGTATTCATCCTTGCGAGTATACGTATTAAAATAACATTCCTGAAAATAAAACCAGCGCGGCGCATAACACGCGGCTCCAGTACCTCATCCTGACCTGACATAGTTCACCCCTTACCATTAAGGATACGAAAAATGCTTTTTTGTGTCAAGTTGAACATTTTCAATCGGCAATTCGTACTTTGAAATGTATTTATTTTGAAACGAAGGGACTAATATTGCAGATTTTTTAAAAACACGCTTGACATACTTTCATTTACCGAGTATAATCGTTGATAGTTGTGGTTTTTATGAATAAAGGGCGACTTTAAAGACCTAAATACTTTTAAAGTCATCCTCTACTGTTTGTGGTATGAGTGTTGGCAGCTTTTGCCGTCAGTAACTTAATGATGAGTTATTGAAAAACGTCCATAGATTTCTATAGGAAAGATGCGGTGTTTACGCCGCTTTCTCCTGAAAAAATTGCGACTAATAGGAATGAATCTTTGAACGCTGGACAGAATCGCAGTTCTAAAAAAAATGATGATTTTATCTCTCTATTGATGTTAGCCTCTCTCTCTTTTATCGGGATACGTTTTTTTTCAACATTTTTTCCTATTTATTTTACTTTGTCCCTTCGTTTTTCCATGAAAGAAGTTTCCACTGGAAAGGCAAAGAGCCGTCCGTGTAACGGACGTGAATAAAACGTACCCGGCGTTTACCGGGTGAAGGAATTTTTTCAATGGCTAAGAAATTGTATGTCGGTAATCTCTCTTA
Source organism: Treponema sp. (assembly GCA_031255285.1). GTDB lineage: Bacteria > Spirochaetota > Spirochaetia > Treponematales > Breznakiellaceae > JAIRKH01. The sequence continues at coordinate 19,839 of JAIRSU010000050.1, forward strand.
CAGTACTACCGAAGATGGGTTGCGAAATCTGTTCAATCAATTTGGAACTGTAGTTTCTGCAAAAGTTGTTTTTGACCGTGAAACCGGTAATTCAAAAGGTTTTGGATTCGTAGAAATGAGCTCTGAATCCGAAACCAATGCCGCTATAGCGGCCACCAACGGTAAGGATGTCGATGGACGCCAAATCAGGGTCAACGAAGCGATGGACAGACCGCGTCGCGAACGCTCGTCGGGTGGCTACGGTAACAACGGCGGCTGGTGACACTCGCAGAAATTGAACTTCTCCGACAAAATAAGGAGGAAAGTCACCGGAGGAGTATCCGGTGACTTTTTTGTTATGGTGATTTTCTTCAAAAAGAAGGAGCGTACCATTTGCCTATTGATAACGTGGAGCTTCTTTAATCAGGGCGCTCAATTCTTTTAAACTATCGAAAATGAAAAATATATGTAAAGAGTCTCTATCTCTTTTCATACTTTTCTTTTGTTCTTGTTCGGGGATAAAAGGGAAGCTCCTCGTGATGGAAGGTAATTTTTACAGTTTACGCGGTTTGTCAAATAAAGCTATTTCCGCGTATATGAAGGCGTCCACTTTCCATGACGCCAGAGCTTACGCGGAATTTGGACTTGGTTCGAGCTACTATTCGCTTGGAGAAATCGATGTGGTACTTGAACGGTTCAGAGGCGCGGAGACTGCGGCACTCGAAGACGCTGAATTATTATACCGTATTCGCTACAATCAAGGGATTGTGCATTTCGAGCAAGGGCTTTTCGACAAAGCGGCCGCTGATTTCAGACGGGCTCTGGAAGCCGAGCCGAGCCACATCAATGCAAAACGGAATCTGGAACTCAGCCTTCTAGCTCTAGAACGTCAAGAAACAGAGCGGCGAAAGTCCATTGAAAGAGAATCCGAAGAAGACGCTGAAAACGAAGACCGACTACAGACACTATTCAAATTCTTAAAAGAAAAGGAAGTCGAGCGATGGAAAAGTTCGGAATGGATAGAAAATGCGCCGGTATATGGACCGGATTACTAGTATCGCTGTTATTGTCCATTTCGCTCTTCGCACAGACAGACGCCGAAGATGATTCAGGTCTTCCAGACCCCTTCTCTAAAGAGTTCGTGCCGTCAGAGGAAATCCAAGCGGATCAGCGGGAAATAGTCCAAACGCCGTCTGAGGAACAAGCAGGACTCTTCATTGAGGTAATTTTCCTGCCCGAACAGCCTATCGTCAATATGCCGTGGACCATCTCGATACTGGTAGACTATCCTTACCCTGAATATCTGGGGGTGAATCCGCCCGTATTTCCTGAGATCTTACATCTTGATGAGATGCGTATAGAGCCTTTAATCCGTGAAGGCAGAAGACGGTGGACTGCGGTGCGATGGACCTTTATTCCACAAGGCGCAGAATCCGAAGAGATCATCCATCTCGACTCTTTTCAAATTACAGCGCCGGGCAAGACAGCCTTTACTGAAGCGATAGACGTTCCCATCCTGTCTAGGTATCCCTCTGCGAAAAACTACTATCCCCGTTTAGTCTGGGACAAGATTCAAACCCCTTTTGAGGTAGGAGTGAGCGGCAGCCTCTTTCTCCGTCTTCTCGATTGGAATCCGTCGTTGACACGTCCCAAAATCGGTATTGTGGCGCCCGAACAGGCGATTCTCGAAGAGATACCTTTGACTCAAGAGGACAGAGCCCGTTCTGTTATTCTTCGGCTCTCTCTCATCCCGCTCTCATATAGCGAGGTAACCATTCCCCGCGTACATTTTAAGAGTGAAGGCGTCAATCTGGATATTCCTGCGCTCACTATTCCGGTAGTTCCTTCAGTCAAAGGTACGGTTTCTCCACAAACACCGAAACCTATTGCCATCGCAGATATAGATTCTCCATCCACGGTGGTACAATTTCCCCCAAAAGCTCTCAAGATTCCAAAAGTCTTTTCTCAAGCAACCGCTGGTATCGTTTCGCAAGCTGAAATATTGTGGGAACACGGAGAAAGAGCGGAAGCTCTGGCTTTGGTCCGCAAAAACGAAAGGGACAGTATATTCGGCTTTGTTTTTGCTTCGCTGCGGAGAGATATGGAACAGGCATTGGGCTTGATTCCAAGCCATGACGAGACGTGGATTCCCAAAAGAATTTGTCTTATTGCGATTTTCTGTTGCCTGGCTGGATTGATAGTTGTTCTTTTAAAGAGAAGACCGAAACGAGCAGGAGAAAACGTGTTCTTTGCGTCCGTTTTAATAGCGCTTGCGATAGGCTGTCCGGTAGGGGTCTGGATCTTTTCCCAACAGAAGACAGCGGTGTTTCATACATCTGACGTCTACTCAGTACCTGAACTCAAAGGTACGGTTACTGGGCGGATCAATGACGGACAGTGGGCTATACTCCATTCTATATACGGCGACTGGGCTCTCGCAGAATCGGACAACCTGTCAGGTTGGATTTTGCTTGAGAAAGCGGTTTTCTATTAAACATCGGAATTATGGTAAGTTGCTTATGATTTGACCGACTTTTCGCATCGCTATCAATTCCGATAGATCATATCAAGGAACAAATATGAATTTCGGTGATATCTTAGACGCATGGGAAAAGCAGACGGCGATTCCACAGGGTGAGAATAAACGTCGTCAGAAGAAATATACAGAAAACAAGAAAGCCGCCTCCGTTGAGAATAAAGTTGATGAAAAGAATAGGATAAACGCTCTCCTTGAATCGTGGCTTGACTCGCACGGAGTGATTGACAAAGATGCGGAGATGTCTGAGTCTCCAATTGCGAAACGGCACAGATTACCGAGGAGGCATACAGACGCGATTATAGACTTACACGGCTTGACCCAAGACGAGGCGTGGGCCTGTCTTGAGGATTTTTTTCAAAAATGCGCCGCCCGTTCTTTTGAGAGAGTAACCATCATTCACGGCAAAGGAAACCACCCCCGCAGTAAAGGAGCGCTGAGAAAGCTTGTACGCGTCTTTATCGAAAAATGCCCCCTCACAGGCGAAAGCGGCTATCATACGGCGAAGTTTGGGGGCGCGGGTGCAACATGGGTCATTCTGAAAAAGTAACGAACTGTTTCGGCTGTATGCGGCTTTTGACTCTTTTGACTATGCTGGAATAGTATGGGGAATCCGCAGCAATAACGGAGTCCCCGCAGGCTTCGAGATGCGCGAAGCCTCCCCGCTCTATATTGTAACCTGTACCGCGACCTCTAACTTGCCCGTGGCAAGCGGAATCAAGTTGCCCGCGATAAGCTTGCCGTCGACCGTGAGGCTGGGCGCGCCGGTACGCTTCACGTCGATATTGTAGACCACGCCGCGAAAAAGCCGCCGAATCGACAGATGGGTAAAATCAGCGGGCAGACATGGGTCTATCCGCAAACCTTCGTGAGTAGGGCGCACGCCCAGCAAATATTGGCTCACATTGACGAAAGTCCATGCGGCTGTGCCGGTAAGCCAAGAGTTCTTACCTTCACCCTGATACGCGAGCGGCGCTTCCTGCCCCGCAACCATCTGGCTGTAAACATAAGGCTCGGTCCGATGAATGTCGCTGATTTCCTCCAAATACGACGGGCAGGTGCGCCGATAGATGGCGAATGCCTCGTCAGCGTCTCGCACGATGGTTTCCGCAATACTTACCCACGGATTATTGTGGCAAAAGACGCCGCCGTTTTCCTTGAAACCAGGCGGATAGCTCGACACTTCGCCCAGTTCCACATGGTATTTCTGATAGCAGGGCCATAAGAGGGATGTGCCGTAACGATAGGTAAGCTTCGCCTTCACGCTGTCAAGCGCTTTTTTTGCCTCGCCGGTTTCAAGACCCACACCAGCCATCACGCACATTCCTTGAGGCTCTATGTATATCTTGCCCTCCTCGCATTCCTTGCTTCCGACTTTATTGCCATAACCATCGAAGGCTCGGAGGAACCATTCGCCGTCCCACCCGTGTTTCAGAATCGCCCTTTCAATATTCATTACTTGCGCTCGGACGTCTGCGCCTTCGGCTTTGCCGCCGAAACGCTCGCAGAGTTCCGCATATTGCCTGCCGTAGAGCACGAACATTCCGCCTATGAAAACGCTTTCGGCAATGCCGGTTTCCTTGTTCGCGGTGGTTTGGAAGCTTTCGCCCGGCTCTTCACTGAAGCAGTTGAGATTAAGACAATCGTTCCAGTCCGCGCGGCCGATAAGCGGTAAGCCGTGAGGTCCCAGGTGAGTTAGGGTATAGTTGATACTTCGGCGCAGATGTTCAAAGAGAGGCTGTTCCGTACCCTCAACATTGTTGAACACAACCTGCGCCTGCAAAATGCCCGCATCTCCCGTTTCCGCAATATAGGCATAGACACATGCGACCAGCCAGAGCGGGTCATCATTAAAACCGCCGCCTATATCCGCGTTGCCCCGTTTGGTGAGCGGCTGATACTGGTGCCATGTACTGCCGTCCTCAAGCTGAATCGCCGCAATGTCCAGGATGCGTTCGCGCGCCCGTTCTGGTATAAGGTGAACAAAACCAAGCAGATCTTGACACGAGTCTCGGAACCCCATGCCGCGCCCGGTACCGCTCTCGAAGTAACTAGCGCTTCGGCTCATGTTGAATGTTACCATACATTGGTATTGATTCCAGATGTTGACCATGCGGTCAAGCTTTTTGTCCCCAGTCTGCACAGTAAAACGAGAGAGCAGTTTATCCCAGTAGTCCGCAAGATTCGCGAATGCCGCATCTGCTTTTTCTGGAGCGTCAAACCTTGCCGCTATTTCTTGCGCGGGTTTTTTGTTTATTCTTTTCATATCTCCGGGGTTCTCCCATTTCTGCTCTCTGGGCAATTCCACATACCCCAGCGTATAGACAAGGGTCTTTTTTTCTCCGGGCTTAAGAACGACTTCCACACGATTAGCCGCAATGGGCGCCCACCCGTGGGTTTTCGAATTACCGCTCATACCACCAAAGACGGACTGGGGCTTATCCCATCCATTGAATTTGCCCAAAAACACATCGCGGTCCGTATCAAAGCCGATTAACGGCTGGTTCACCGCGTAAAAAGCATAATGGCTGCGCCGCTCACGGAATTCGGTCTTGTGATAAATGACGTTTCCTGCTATCTCCACCTCGCCGGTAGAAAAGTTTCGCTGAAAGTTTGTGGAATCGTCAACCGCGTTCCACAAGCACCATTCGATAGCACTTGTAACCGTGACCTTCTTCACAAAGCCGCTCTTGTTTTCCAGTGTGAGGCTGTTGATTTCGCAATTCTCTCCAAGGGGCACGAAACAGACAAGGCTTGACGCAAGCCCATTTTTACCCGCCTCGAAAATAGTGTAGCCCAGCCCATGCCTGCACCGATAGTAGTCAAGTGGGGTTTTCAGAGGCAGGAATGCAGGGCTCCAGAGCACGCCGCGCCCCAGACATCCGTCCTGAATATAAAAGCAACGCCCTCCTGTGTCGGTCGGTACGTCGTTATACCGAAAACGGGTGATACGCCGCAGCTTTGCGTCCCGATAGAAACTGTATCCGCCGCCTGTGTTAGAGATAAGGCTGAAAAACGCCTCGTTTCCCAGATAGTTAATCCATGGCAGGGGGGTGAATGGAGTGTCGATGACATATTCTTTACGTTCATCGTCAAAAGAACCATATTTCATAAATTCTCCTTGCACTGAGTTTATATATGGAATAATATAGCAAAAACGAGGCTTTGTATAGTTGCGGGACCGCATACTTCTCAAAACGCCATGAAATAACGTATCATGACGAGACCGTCTTTGGACGTAAAATGGTATGAGGAGAAAATTCACATGAAACAGATGCTTATCGCAATAACGGCGTCTCTCGTTGTGGGAGTAATTCTTGGTTTAACGCTGGGAAATTCGTTTCTCAAACAAAAAGAACTACACGAAAAGGATGTACAGATAACAGTGCTCCGAGGGGACTTAGAAAGCGCAAATCAAGAAATAGAACGGCTAAAAGCAGACTTTACAAAAGTAAACCAACAACTTTCCAACATACGGGCAGTTTTAGGCGATCCTTCATCTGCGCCGTAATGTGCGCCCACGGCTAAAGCCCGCAAGTCCACTGGTTTATGTCTGACATCGTAGACTTTACTAGAATTGACTCTTATTCCTTACTAGAATTGATTCCTATTCCTTACTAGAATTGATTCCTATTCCTTACTGGAATTGATTCCTATTCCTTACTGGAATTGATTCCTATTCCTTACTAGAATTGATTCCTATTCCTTACTGGAATTGATTCTTATTCCTTACTGGAATTGATTCTTATTCCTTACTGGAATTGATTCTTATTCCTTACTGGAATTGATTCTTATTCCTTACT
>JAIRSU010000126.1 GCA_031255285.1 Treponema sp.
AAAAAGCTCGGTATGCTGATATTGCAAGTGCGCCCATAAGAGTGGGGAATATTACCACTCGCGGGGTTGAGTAGATTCCCCCTTGGGCAAGGGGGAGGTAAAAGTATCAAGCGGGTTATGAAAAGTCTGAACAGGGAGGATTCAGCCCATAGACCGCAACCTATTATCCCTCGACTTATCCGAAATGGGAAACCTGACGGGGAGTGTAGCATGTCGAGTTGGGGCTTAACAGCCGCATGGCGCGTATGAGACGTGAGCTTCACACGTTTCATAGGGCGCGCAGGGATAAAAATTTGTGCATGAGGACGATAGCTGTATTGCTTGAAAAGATAGCCGGAGGTCGGGGATAATGAGCCCCTTGGCATACTTGAAGATAGCGCCGCAAGCGGACTCCGCGGGCGGCAGACCTGCCAGTGTTTCGGCGGAGACGATTCTTGTAGGCGTTTCCATGCGATACTCGAAACAGACTAAAACCACAAGATAGTGGAAAACGGCGAAAGTCACGTCCGACAGCATGAAAAGCCCATCACTCAATCACTAAATGGGGATTGCCTAAAGGGAAACGCCCGCAAGTTGGGCTATAGAATCGTTGAGATACGAGGTCTTGAATATTCCCCAAGGTAACAAAGCTTCCATAGTAGTCAGAGGAACCTGAATTGACAGGGATAGCCGTAAAATCGGAAGCGGGAAAGCCGCCCACACATAGCAGAGCCGGGTATGAACCGGCCGACGTTATGGCCGACCGGAAAGGTTGGTGGCAAAGGGAAGCAGTTTGTCTCTCAATACAAAATATGGAAAATGCGAGGTGCATTATGAGAACGCCATCCCATGTATTGAAAAGTTTAGAAGAACAGTCAAAAGGCAATAAGGATTATGTCTTTGACCGGCTGTACAGAAATTTGTACAACCCCGAATTTTACTACGAAGCGTATAGCAGTATCGCGAAATCGCAGGGCAGTATGACTGCGGGCGTGGACGGTTTGACGCTCAACGATATGACCGCCGCGCGAATATCGCGTATTATCGCTTCATTGAAAGACCACACTTACCAGCCAAATCCCGCGCGGCGTGAATATATCGCCAAGCAGAATAATCCGGCGAAGAAACGCCCACTGGGCATTCCGTCCACGGATGACAAACTGGTACAGGAAATTGTCCGAATGATACTGAACGCAGTTTACGAACCGTCTTTCTCTGACAACTCTCACGGATTCAGACCGCATAAATCCTGCCATACGGCATTACAGAGCGTCCAAGTGCGCTTCAAAGGCGTAAAGTGGGTTGTCGAAGGCGATATACAGGCTTGCTTTGACAGCTTCGACCACCATGTGCTTATCGGCATACTACGGCGCAGAATCCACGACGAGCAGTTTATCAATTTAATGTGGAAAATGCTCCGCGCCGGATACATGGAACAATGGTCTTATCAAGAAACGTATACCGGAACCTCACAAGGTTCAGGCTGTAGCCCAATTCTCGCGAATATCTATCTTTCTGAATTGGACACGTTCATTGAAAGCTATAAAGCCGACTTCGATACAGGCAAAAAATCTCGAACGCCAAGCAAAGAGTATGGGGCGGCGGACAGGCGCTATAAAAAGTGTAAAGAACGCCTGACAGACGCGGAAAATCACCAACAAGCCATAGCGGAGTTTAAGCAAGCCCAAAAAGCGAAGTTGGGGATTCCATACTACCCCGTAATAGACCCGAATTTTAAGCGTGTCCAGTACAACCGATACGCTGACGATTTTGTGGTCGGGGTTATAGGTTCCAAAGAGGACGCCGAGAGAGTCAAACAGGATATAAAGGTTTTTCTTCGTGAGAAGCTCAAACTCACTTTGTCAGAGGAGAAAACCAAAGTTTCACATTCAAACCGGATGATACGCTACCTTGGATACGATTTTACCGTGTCGCGCAGTAAAGATGTAAAGCGCGATGAAAACGGTGTTCTTCGGCGGCACTGGTATGGCTGTGTGAAACTGTATGTACCGCATGAAAAATGGTTCGGAAAATTACAACAGTACAAAGCGTTCAAGATTGTAAAAGGCAAAGATGGTAAAGAACGTTGGAAATCACTGCATCGGGGCGCACTGCACAACAAGCCGGACTTGGACATCATCACGAAGTACAACTCTGAAATCAGGGGGATTTATAACTTCTACAGGTTGGCGGACAACGCAACCGTGCTTAAAAACTTCCATTACATTATGGAAATGAGCATGTATAAAACGTTCGCCGCCAAATACCGTACCACCGTTAAGAAAATTCGTGCAAAGTATACCCGCAACGGGGTGTTCGGCGTGGATTACGTCAACCGGAGCGGACAGCAGCGCAGCGAGTTCTACCACGACGGATTCAAAAAGCAGGACGACGCTTGGTTTGGTAATATAGACGTTCTCCCTGACTACAGACGGTATGACCGCCCAAACACACTTGCGGCACGCTTAAAAGCGGGCGTATGTGAAACGTGTGGAGTGGAAACACATGAAATCCACATGCACCATGTCAAGCGGTTAAAGGATTTAACCGGAAAAACGGAGTTTGAACTTTTGATGATGAAAAGGCGCAGAAAGTCACTCGCGCTATGTCCTGAATGCTTCAATCGTACTAAATCTTCTTAAACGTTAGACAAATGGAGAGCCGGATACGTCGAGAGGTGTCCGTCCGGCTCGCGGAGGGGGTTCCGTTGAAACCGCTGATTGTGAAATCAGTATGGCGCAACGGAGCCTACCTTATGACCAGGTGTGGGGGCGTGTCACCGCGAACCGCGCTGTGAAGAAAACGACTTGGTTCTATCAGGACGAGTTCCATCTGCTTCTCAAAGAGGAACAGACGGCGGCGTACTCGGTGGAAATCTGGAAACGCTTCCGCAAATGGGGCGGCATACCGACCGCCCTCACCCAGAACGTTAAGGATCTGCTGGCTTCCCATGAAATCCAGAACATCTTTGAAAACAGCGACTTCATCTATATGCTCAACCAAGCTCAGGGCGACCGCCAGATTCTCGCGAGGCAGCTTGGCATCTCGCCGCACCAGCTTTCTTACGTCACCCACGCCAACGCCGGGGAAGGGCTGCTGTTTTTCGGGAACGTCATCATCCCGCACTATGACAGGCTTGACAAGTCCACCGAGATATACAGTCTCTTAACCACGAAACCATCCGAGGCGCAGGGGGCGGTCTAAATTTGAAGAAAAGGAGAATATCACGCTATGAGCGAATCAGGGACTTCCCCCGCCGCATACGACGTCCCCCTTATGCAAAACGAGTACGTTCAGGAACTGTTCTCCAGCCTGCAAAACAATGGCCGGGACGCGAGCGGTCTCGCCGCCCTGCTG
>JAIRSU010000072.1 GCA_031255285.1 Treponema sp.
CTCTGATATAAGACCGTATCAGCCCTCTGATATAAGACCATATCACACCTCTGATATAAGACCGTATCAGCCCTCTGATATAAGACCGTATCAGCCCTCTGATATAAGACCATATCACACCTCTGATATAAGACCATATCACACCTCTGATATAAGACCATAGTGAAGGATTGCTCCCACTCCTCGCGCTTGTGCGCTAGGCGTAAAAATAGTATACTATAACCGTTATGCAAATAATCGACTCAAGTGAATTTGATGCTTATTGGAATAACGCCGCTCGACCATCGAATAGCGCAGATACGGAGAATATGGTCCGCGTCATAATAGACGAGGTACGAAAGGATGGGGATGCGGCTGTACGGCGTTTTGCCGCGAAGTTTGACAAAAGTTCTCCAGAGAAACTAGAAGTCCCAAAGAATATCATCATAGACGCTCTTAGATATTTAAGAAGGAACGAGCCTGAATTGGCGGCTTCTCTGGATTTGGCGGCGGAACATATACGGTATTTTGCAGAGCAGCAGAAAAAACAATTTATTGATTTTGAGTGCGAAGTCGCCGAAGGTGTTTTTGCAGGGCAAAAAGTGATTCCCGTTCAAAGAGCGGCAGTTTACGCTCCTGCGGGACGATTTCCCTTGATTTCATCGGTTCTGATGGGGGTTATTCCAGCGCTTGCAGCCGGCGCCGAAGTTTTTGTTGTGTCGCCGCCTTTGGAAAATGGACTGCCGGATACAAGGATCATGGCCGCGGCCGCTCTTGCGGGATCAAGCCGCGTATTCGCTGTAGGCGGAGCCCAGGCTGTTGCGGCTATGGCGTTCGGTACCGAAAGCCTGCCTAAAGTTGATATGATAGCGGGTCCGGGCAACAAATACGTAGCGACCGCAAAACGGCTTCTGTTCGGGGAAGTGGGCGTCGACTTTATCGCAGGACCCACAGACGTACTGATTATCGCAGGAGCTAACGCCAATCCAGACTTTATCGCCGTGGATATGCTCGCCCAAGCAGAACACGACCCGGACGCCCGCGCCCGCGCTCTGGTTCCTAATCGCCGCATAGCGGACGCTGCAGCGTGGGCCGTTGAAAGGCGGCTCGCCGCCGAACCTGCAACCGAAACAGCCCGCGATTCCCTAGATGCGGGCGGACTTATTATCACCTATCATTCCATAGACGATGCGGTCCGCATCGCCAATATCATCGCGCCTGAACACCTCGAACTGCAAAGCATTGGTTTCTTACCCGGACTAGTAAACTTCGGTGCACTCTTCATGGGCTCAGATGCGGCTGAAGTTCTGGGCGACTACAGTGCGGGTCCAAACCACACCCTACCCACGTCCGGAAGCGCCCGCTTTTCCGGAGGATTGTCCGTGCGCCATTTCCTCAAAACAGTTACAACCTTGCGATGCAACCCGCTCGGTAAAGGCTACGCGGAAACAGTCAAAGCCGCGGAAGTCATCGCGTGCGCCGAAGGTCTCACTGCTCACGCCGAAAGCGCTGTGTTGAGACTTTCTTCATTAGCGCACCAAAATCTATAGATTCATACTATACACTGCATCCCACTGATATAGTTCACAGCCAATTTTTCAATTTTTTCATCAATATATCAAAATCTATAGGCTTTGAGATATGGTCGTTCATACCTGCCTGACGACTCTTCTCCACATCTTCGGTGAAGGCGTCCGCAGTCATGGCGATAATAGGAATTGTTGCAGCATAAGCGAAAGGCATAGCGCGTATGTTCCTCGCGGCGGAGAGTCCATCCATCTGCGGCATATGAAAATCCATCAGAATGGCATTGTACTTCTCCCGTCCCGCAGCGAAAAGTTCACAGGCATGAAGACCGTTTTCGGCGAATTCAACCACTGCGCCTGTTTCTTCAAACATAGCCGCGATAACTTCTTGGTTTATATCAATATCTTCCGCGATGAGCAAGGTCTTGCCATTCAAGAACCCAATATCAGACGTATCACTAGAAACATCCTCTCTATCCGAAGTTTCTTGAGTCCCTTTCTTTACAGGTATCTGGAAAATAAAGACGCTTCCCTTGCCTTCCTCGCTTTCCACCCAAATATCGCCGTGCATGAGCGTTATTATGCTTTTAGAGATCGCCAAACCCAAACCAGTTCCACCGTATTTGACGGAAGTCGCTGCAGTCGCCTGTTCAAAAGAACTAAAGAGCCGCTGCTGCATCTCTTTAGAAATCCCTATACCCGTGTCTACGACACGGACCTCCATAGAACATATATCCGCGTCGTCTTGCAAGAGCCGCAATTCCAAACGCACTGTTTCTTTTTCGGGCGTAAACTTGATGGCGTTGCCCAGTAAGTTTGTTATTACTTGGGTGAAACGCAGGTAATCGGCTATAATGAATGTGGGTAGTTTTTCGTCATAGAATAGTTCAAAACGCTGGTCTTTTTCCTCGGCTTTTATAGAAATGACCGTGCATATTTGTTCAACCCCTTTTTTGAGGTTAAAATTAGCCTCGCAAAGTTCGAGTTTATTGGCTTCGATTTTAGACATATCGAGTATATCATTAATCAAAGCGAGGAGGTGTTTTGAAGCCTGCGTTACTTTATCAACAGCGTTGTGTATACGAGGTAAGTCGCTGGACCCCCTGGCTATTCGCGCCATACCAATAATGGCGTTCAAAGGCGTCCGGATTTCATGACTCATCCGCGATAGGAAGTCGCCTTTCGCCCTACTTGCCGTTCTTTCCGCCTCAACCGACTGGGATAGTGATTCGTTCATCGCGCTCATATTTTCCATCATTCTGTTCAGGTAATTCTCCATATCGCCGAATTCATCTTTTTCACATATCTCAATGCGCTCTGTAAACAGACCAGACGCTCCCATTTTTGCAAAATGATTCACCTTCTTTAGTATACCGACTATGTAACCAGCAACAGCTGATATACTTATTCCAATACCTATCATTCCTGCAACTATTACGGCGGCGATAAGCAAGAATTCTTGTATGAACATATCCGCTATCTCGCTCTTGTCCATCATAATCGCCGCTATCCAACGCGTCGTCTGAATCTCGTCGTAGTAAACATCGTACTCATGCCCGTTCAGCATTACATTCGTTATCCCATTCCTATTCGCCATCATCTCCGCACCCAGTTTCGCCCAAACCACGTCCGGGTCCTCGTGTATTTTTAAGCCTATCTTCGTATCGTCCAAGAATGACACGTATTCCCCAGCGGAATCAAGCAAGACCGCTCTGCCTGTCTCACCCAGAGAAATACTTTTAACGATACCCCGCAGATCGCTGATTGACAGATCAATGGTCGCCACACCGAACATCTTGCCGTTCTTATCTTTAAACGGCATGCTTACCGTAAGCATGGACTCGGTCGTCAACGGATCGTAATAGGTCGCGGACCACACCGGGCGCCCGTTTGTAAGAGAACCGTTCTGATACCATTCGGTATCAAAATACGGCTGATAATTCTCATAATTGGCTTCGAGTAGAACTTCATCGTTACGACGGTACACGAAAAATGATACGTACTCCTTATCGGGAATAAGCGAATAAGGCTCGTACCACAGCCCTCCACTCAATGCACTTTCATTCAGTGTTACGGCATGTTTAATAAAGTCGATGTAATTTTCGTCTTCAACATCTGCGCTTTCAGCGTACGCGGCCAAAAGCATGACCGCAATCTCATTTTCTTTCAGGATAAGGTCAAATTCCAACGCAGCGCGTTTCAGACGCTCGCTCATTTTCTCATCAATTTGTCTGTTAATCTGCATGTTAACGAATCGTACACTTATAGCAAAAAATAGCATTGCACATACTGCTATAATAGGGATCGTAGAGAATATAATACGGGAACGAATACTTCTATAATTTATCATAAAACTTCCTCAAGAACATTTTTAACTCTTCCAGCAATACATGTCAGCCAACCCCTGCCTAAAGACAAGAAGTCGGACGGCGAATGTGAAAAAATATGCTACATTTCTTTGAATACGTATACTGTATTTTATAATATAGGGAGGAGTGGTACATGATATAACCATTATATTAGATATCTTAACTCCCTTTTGTTGTCATATATGCCAAAAATCTTTTCAGAAAACTATATATCATTCTTTGGTTCTCGTCAAGACAGAAAACACGGTTGCATAAAACAGAGGCGCCATTTTAGAGTAAGTTCAAAAGAAGAAGGAAGAAAGGGGGTTGGAAGTATTTTACTGCAAGAAACGGCGCATCCTGCTGTCTCCTCCTATTTCCGCCAGTCGCTTAGATTGGACAAGTAACGCTTATGGCTTTCCCGTAACCGCGAGTTGACGTGAGTATAAATCTGAGTTGTGGCCAGGTCCGTATGACCGAGAAGTTCCTGAACGCTCCGCAAATCCGCGCCGCCAGCGAGCAGTTCCGTGGCGAAGGTGTGACGGAGCGTATGCAGTTTGGAGCTGTAACCGCCCAAACGGGCCACAATTTCATAGTTTCGCCACATACTCTTTCGGGAGAGACGTTTGCCATTTCTACTCAAGAACAATGCCTGTGACGACATTCCCCGCTGTTTTTTCACGCGCGCTGCAAAACCGCGGCGTACCTCTTGAATATAGCGTTGCAGCCAAAATTCAGCGGTTTCGCCGAAAACCACGAGTCTTTCCTTATCACCCTTGCCCCAGACTCTTGCGACTTTTTCGGCGAAATCAACGTCGTGTATATTAAGAGAAACAGCTTCCGATACACGCAAGCCCGCGGAATAAATAAGCTCGTAGATAGCGCGGTTTCTTATGCCCAGAGGCGTATCCGTGTTGATGAGGAGGAACAGTCTGTCCACAGCTTCTTTGCTCAATACCACAGGCAGACGAAATTTCTTACGAGGCGTTTCCAAAATATCGGCGGGATTGTCAGCCCGAACGCCTTCATCAATGAGGAATCGAAAAAAGGAACGGAGCGCGGAGAGAATTTTTGCAGTTGAACGGATGCCGTCGACTTCACGACGTTTCTCTAAATAGACTGTCAGTTGTTGAGCAGAAATATTAGCGGTATCGAATCTTTCAGATTCCAGCCATTCCAGAAAAAACCTGATTTCGATACCATATGTTTCCGCCGTAAGAAGCGCTCGTCTTTCCATTAGCACGAGTCTATCGTGGTATTTGTTGATAAGTCTATCGGCGCAGATCATTACGGGTCCCGAAAACCTTGTAGTTGAAGAATACACCAAAGTAATCGCTTGCAGCTTTGATGTTATCATAAAGAATATAACGCTCAAGCCGCGTGTCAAAGCTCACGTATTTTGAAAACGTGACTCGTAATCCTCCGCTGACCCCGAAGGCAACACTGAAGTCTTCTCCGCCTATTGAGCCTAGCGCCGCAGGCGTAAACTCAAACAGTGCGTATATCCCGCCTTTGCCTCCAAGGGGAACGCCTGCCCAGACGCTCATGTTCATAAGCCTGAAAAAGAATTCGTCGGCCAAGGAAACTTTGGACGTTTCTTTGGTTTTATCAAAGTCAAAACCAAAGGTGAAGTCTAATTGTTCAAAACCGACGCCGAAAAAGCTAGATTCGTATGAAAAAATCAAGGGAGGGTAGGGCAATTTTATACCCAGAGAGATCGGCGATGAAAGTCTGATGAACAGATTTTTATAATCCGCGTCCAATTTCCAAAAGAAGCCGAGTTGTGGGAGGTCATAGAGACGGTAGTTGAACAGGGATTCGTCCCATTTGGCAATACCAAATTTGAGACTGCTTTGCAAAGTCTGAAACTGCTTTTGTCTTTGAGCCGCCCGTTCTGCTTTACGCCTCTTCGTCTCTGCGATATCGGTAAGCAAGCCGTCGAGTCTCCTATCGTCTTTAGAGATGGTTATCATTTCTATCGCTTCAATTCCCATACTTCCGACGCCTATGACTCTAACGGATAATTCATAAGACTTCCTGTCTACGTCCCTGAAAGTACCTGTGATGATATATCCTACCCCGAGCTCGTTACCTATGGATTGAGCTTCGCTATCATTCACCGCACCTGACGCCTGGTAGATTTGTTCCGCGTGGGCTCTCTCAAGAGCTTCACTATTGCGCTCCACAACGCTTATTTTGTTATTTATGAATTCGGCCGTTAAATGATTGATAATATAATCCGCGAGCTTGTCTGAATCGGATTCGATGTTTATGATCGCTATTTTTCTATTGGAAACGGGATTCTCTTCATCTAAAAACCGTGTGATAAGCTTATCGGCAACTCTCTGGGCGATTTGCCTTATACCTTCATCCAATGTCGTGTTTTCCGCACAAAGGCATACACTCAATGTAGGTACCATCACTATTACCAAGAGCAGTTTCTTCACAATCACCCTCCATTGTTTTGTATATGTTTTCTCACCCGAAACACGGCCGGCTCGTCGATGTCTGAAGGATACGTGTTTCGGGACGTATAAAGTTCCGCGGGGTTGGAGCGTCCTCCGATTAGCTTTTCCCAATCTGTTCCTGATATGACATCGCCGCTTTTCTTTTCCGGTACGGGGTCTCCTGACTTCACGGATGATTTTATGGCTTTGTTCTGGAAACCGGTGGCAATAACCGTTACTTTTATTTGGTCGTCCATACCAGCTCCATAGCTTGCGCCAGAGATGATAATAGCATTAGAGTCAGCGTTAGCTGTGATGATTTTTACAGCTTCGTCAAATTCCGTAAGGGATAAAGTCTTCGGGTCCCCCGTCACATTGACAAGGATATGAGTCGCCCCTTCAATAGACGTATCTTCCAGAAGCGGGTTATCGATAGCTTGCGAAGTAGCGTCGGCCACGCGGTTGTCGCCTGAACCAAAGCCTATACCCATGAGAGCGTCTCCCTGCCCCTTTATAGTGGTTTCAACATCTGCAAAGTCAATGTTTATAAGACCTGTTTCTGTAATGATATCCGAAATACCCTGCACGCTCTGGCGGAGCACGTCGTCCGCCTTGAAAAAAGCTTCCATGATAGGCATATTCCGTCCCACGATGCTCAAGAGATGTTGATTTGGGATGACGATAAGCGAATCGACTCCTTCTCGCAGTTTAGCTATACCTTCTTCGGCAAGCTTCATTTTATGGCGCCCCTCGAAGTCAAAAGGTTTAGTAACAACGCCTATAGTGAGCGCGCCAAGTTCCCGCGCCACCTGCGCGATTATAGGCGCAGAACCCGTGCCTGTACCGCCGCCCATTCCAGCAGTAACGAACACCATGTGTGCGCCTCGCAGAACGTCTGCTATCTTTTCACGGTCTTCGTTAGCTGCCTTCTCGCCGATTTCCGGTCTACCGCCTGCGCCCCTGCCCCCAGTGAGCTTGGACCCTAGTTGTACCTTAATATTGGACTTGCATTTGTTCAAATCCTGCACATCGGTATTTGCAACGATAAACTCAACCCCATGCAAACCGCACTCTATCATACGATTCACCGCGTTAGAACCACCGCCGCCTGTCCCTATGACCTTGATATATGCAGGAGTCGTGTTCAACACTTTCTCATCTAAAATTTCAACGTTCATAAGTCCCCCAATCCCAAATTATATGATAGTCTACCTGTTTTTATAATTATTTTCAAGGTCTTTTTGCTTTTTTTAATCTTTTGACAGATCAATCCCCTGAATTTTAATGAACCATAGCTCGCACGAGCCGTGGTTGAAGACTTTGCATTTATCAATGAATATGTCATTCCGAAAATTCAGACTACAGAAGGCGTAGAAAGCTCATTCGTAGATGAACTCTCCATCTCTTTTCTCTGATAGCTCCTATGCCCTCTACGGTTTATACGGAAAGAAGCAAGAAAATTCAGCAGAGGCTTTTCCCATAGCTGATCTTCGCTTGGGGGAATTCTTGATTCGTTGATGAATTTCCTATAGAGGGTCAAGATGTACTCTCGAATAAGAACCGCGTCTGGTTCTGGTATCGTCCCGTCTGTGAAGAGGCAGGCGGTGAGCGCCTCGATTTCCCATGGGGGGAAGAGCGCCTCGTCAAAACGAGAGAGAGCGTAGAATGCCGCTGCCACACAATTAACGCTATGTTGTTTCACGTAAAGCACGGATTCGGTAATAGAGAGCGCACCATCTCTGAGCTCGCTTTTTTGACTTTCAAAACCGGGCGTGGAAATTGCGAATCTCTTATATGTAAGCATGACTACCATCACATGCAGGCTCGGTATGCACATAAGATGCGGGTCGAGTGCGTGAATAAGAATAAAACGCAGCGTTTTCAGATAGCGTGGACGTTTCGTGGTTGACATATACTTCATATACACTTCCGCGGCAAAAGCGTACAGTTTCCCTATGGACGCTACGAGGTCTGCCGCTTCCTTTTTAATCCCCGTCTTCAACAAGAAACCTGCTGTTCGTATCCAAAAAGCGATAAAACCCAGATAGATATTCACTTTTTGGGGTAGAAAGGGAATTTTTTCGTCCATGATGTGGTCTACATTTACCACCGGCGTATTTTGTAATAGTTTCGCTTTGTACTGGCGAAAGAAAAAATTATAAAAAATTTTTCCGATACAGGGCAGGCAAACATTACTTGTTATTTTATCCTGAAAAAGTGAAAATACGCATCTTCCAACCGATAGAGACAAGATTTTTTCTGTTTTCTCCATTTTTTTCCATGGTATGCGATGCAGAGAACGCGGTAGTTTATCACTTGTTTTCCACATCGCCGACCTTTCCTTTATTATTCTTGCGAAAGATAAAC
Source organism: Treponema sp. (assembly GCA_031255285.1). GTDB lineage: Bacteria > Spirochaetota > Spirochaetia > Treponematales > Breznakiellaceae > JAIRKH01. The sequence goes on from JAIRSU010000072.1 coordinate 8,668, forward strand.
ATATTTTTTTGTTTGTATCAAGAGGGTCTTTTATTAAGGGTATCTATAGAACGTTTTAGAAAATCTGCAACAGGCAGGCTACGCCTGTTTTTATGACTTCTTAAGGAGTATTATTTGAAAAGGGGCGCTGCTATCCACATCAAGCGGTGTGGCGTCAGATATCAACAGGTAGGCTGCGCCTGTTTTTATGACTTCAATCATCAGAATCGCGCTTGCACTTTCTATAGCGAGTGAAAAATTACGGCGGCTGTTTAAAATCTGTGAGGCAATCGCAGAATAGACCGCTTGACATTATTGATAGGTTTCCGCTATTATCATATTCAACGTCTGAAGACGTATTCCAGCGCCCGCGGTTATGAAGACGGCGGAGCGGATTGTTGTATCCCCCCCTAATTACGGAAGATGAACTTCCATTTCAATCATTCGATATGAATAAAACCATTGTAGTAATAGACGGTATGGGCGGAGGAATCGGCGCCCAATTGATTTCACGCTTGAGAGAAATACTTGGCGAGAAACAGGATATTATCGCGCTCGGTGCGAACTCAGTAGCTACTGAACGTATGCTCAAAGCCGGCGCGACAAAAGGTGCGACTGGTGAAAACGCAGTCAAAGTATCGGTACGGTTAGGTGATTTTATCATGGGACCAATCGGTATTGTTATCTCCAACAGTATGATGGGTGAAATTACACCTGTCATGACAGACGCTATTCTTAGCGCTCCGGGCGAGCGGATATTGCTGCCCCTGAAGAATGAACACTTTACACTGCCCGGATTTGAGTCGATGCCGTTCGCCAAGTCTATCGAATTGGCCGTGGAGGCGGTAAAAGAACGGATTACCGGAGGAGAGGCATGAAGACGCAAAACGAAAAATATCGGCGGCTCTGTTCTGTGATTGGCGAAAGAGGAGCTGTCGCGGTTGCTTTCTCTGGCGGCGTTGACAGCTCTTTGCTCTGCGCCGCCGCATTTGACGCGCTGGGCGATAAGGCGCTTGCCATTACGGTCGCTTCCCCGATGCTGCCCGCGAGCGAAGCGGCGGATGCGGAACGTATTGCAAGACTCATCGGCATTGAACACGTACTGTTGCGGTGTCCTGATATTGAAGCCGATGTAGCGTCTAATCCCGTTGACCGATGCTATCATTGCAAGAAACACGAGTTTGGCGCGATTATTGATTACGCAAAAACACGCGCTATCAACACGGTGCTGGACGGTTCCAACGCGGATGACGAGGGTGATTACCGCCCTGGCTTGCAGGCGGTAACGGAATTAGGCGTGATAAGCCCGCTGCGAGACGTGGGGCTTACCAAGACGGAAATCCGTGCTCTTTCAAAGGAATGTTCCCTGCCGGTATGGGATAAACCGGCATTCGCATGTCTTGCCTCCCGCATTCCCTATGGAGAAACTATTGATACCAAGAAACTCGCGGAAATTGAGAAAGCGGAAGCTATACTCACAGCAACGGGTTTCCGTCAGGTGCGGGTACGCCGTCATAGTATACGCGGAGGCGCTCTTGCCCGCATAGAAGTCGCGCCGGAAGAACGGAATAAATTATTTGATACCGTACTACTGGACACGCTCTCCACAAGAATCAAAGAAGCTGGTTTCCTCTATGTCGCATTTGAACTGTCCGGCTATGCAACTGGCAGTATGAATGCGGCGCTGAAAAGTATAAAACCGAAAGAAATAGGAGAAAATCTATGAAAACATTGCATTTTGATTGCTTCGCCGGCATTTCAGGCGATATGACATTGGGAGCCCTGGTTGATCTCGGCGTTGAAGCTGCTGATGTACGCTCAGAATTACAGAAGCTGCCGATTGAAGGCTGGACGCTCGATTTTTGCCGTGATGAACGTTGCGGCATTACTGGCGTACGGGCTATGGTAACGGTCCATAACGCGGAGAGTCGCCACGAGAACAGCCACGAGCATACTCATTGGAGAGATATACGGCGCCTTATCAAGGAATCGGATATACGCGAAGGAGCGAAAGACCGGGCGCTGGATATTTTTACACGTATTGCCACAGCGGAAGCCGCGGTTCATGGGGCGACGGTTGACGAGATTGCGTTCCATGAAGTCGGCGCTCTGGATTCCATCATCGATATTGTCGGCGCGGCGGTATGTCTCGATATTCTTGCTCCCGACAGAATTACCGCATCGGCGATTGAGTTGGGCGGCGGCTTTGTTACCTGTGAACACGGCGTTCTGCCGGTTCCAGCGCCGGCAACGCTGGAGATATGTACAGGGCTTCCGGTAACAACAGGAGGTTTTGATAAAGAGATGACTACGCCGACAGGCGCGGCGATTCTCGCGTCCTGCGTCGATGAGTTCATCACCTGTAGTCGGTTTACAGAATTAAGAACCGCCTATGGCATCGGAATGCGGAAGCTTGACAAGCCGAATGTGTTAAGGGTCTCGTGGCGTGAAGAAGAAGCGTTGGGCGCGGGACCGCTCTTGCAGCGCGAGTCGCTTATTCAGCTCGAGAGTGCTCTTGACGATATGACCGGCGAGGCGCTCGGCTTTCTGATGGATCGGCTTTTTGATGCAGGCGCCCTTGATGTTACGTTTACTCCCTGTACCATGAAAAAATCCCGGCCCGGGGTCATTGTTACAGCTCTTTGCAGAGAAGACGCGCTTGCCGCGGTGCGCGAGACGTTTTTTATCCATTCTTCTACACTTGGCTTCCGTGAATTCCGAGTTAACCGTCTTTCTTTGCCGCGAACAGAGGAGCAAAAGGAAAGCCCGCTTGGTGTTGTCCGCGTAAAAACCGCTTTTCTCCGCGGAGAACCGGTACATTCAAAAATTGAGTTTGCCGACCGGGCGCGGCTCGCACAGGAAAACAACATCACACTGGAGCAGGCTGAAAAGCGTATATGCGGGAAAGAATCGGACGATGGGAAGTAGCGATGCGACGGTTTCCGCTTTCGCGTGCATTGATGCGGAACGCCAAGAACGTATCGGCTACCCTGAAGTCGTATACTGCGCCGGGAAAACCGATAGCCAATCTCTTGATATCATAGGATCCATGCGTGAGCGGGGTATACCGGTCTTGGCGACAAAGGCGAATTCTGCACTTGCCTCGCGCGTCCTCGCGGCCTTTCCCGATGCGGTATTTGATGACACAGCGCGGACTATTACGCTCGGCGTATTCTGCGAGCCGCAGAACCGACAAGGCTTAATTTCGGTTGTATGCGCCGGGACCTCGGATATTCCGGTAGCTATGGAAGCGGTACGCACTGCGGAATTTTTCGGCAGTGCAACGGAACTTATCTGCGATGTGGGAGTCGCGGGCATACACCGTCTTTTTTCCCGTCTTGGCGACGTCTGTAAGGCGCGGGTTATTATTGCGGTCGCCGGTATGGAAGCCGCTCTGCCGAGCGTCTTGGCAGGGCTGGTATCAGCGCCGATCATCGCGGTTCCCACCGGAACAGGTTACGGCGCATCCTTCGGGGGGTTAGCCGCGCTGCTTGGTATGCTGAACGCCTGCGCTCCCGGTATTTCTGTGGTAAATATTGATAACGGCTTCGGCGCCGGCTATCAGGCGAATATGATAAACAAGTTGGGAGGCGTGTGAGTGGACTCATATATAACAACCTACTTTTCAACGCCGCGCTGCGTCCTGGCAAGAGCGCGGCTCTAGGGCGCAGTCCCTTCCCTTCCCCCTGTTTCTATTCCTAAAAGTTTCTCTAAATATTCCGAGAAATTCTCTTGCAATTTCCGCGATACACTTATATAATAGGCGCAGTATGAAACGAACCCAACGATATACAGCAAACGATTCTCTCAACCGTCTGGACAGTGCGGATAAATCCCGAAA
>JAIRSU010000075.1 GCA_031255285.1 Treponema sp.
TTTCGGGATTTATCCGCACTGTCCAGACGGTTGAGAGAATCGTTTGCTGTATATCGTTGGGTTCGTTTCATACTGCGCCTATTATATAAGTGTATCGCGGAAATTGCAAGAGAATTTCTAAAAATCTTTTATTCTTTTTGAAAATAAAACAACACTTGTTGTGAAGCCGTCCTACAGACGAAACCTGTTGTATAAATTCGCCAGACTCGCTATACTGTCTCCAATTAACTTTTAGGAGGATTATCTTGGAAAGAATATTTCATTTGCAAGAGAATAAAACGACCGTTGGTCGGGAGATTCTCGCGGGGGTTACGACCTTTTTAACGATGGCTTATATTTTGGCGGTCAATCCCGACTTGCTCAGTAAGGCAGGTATGCCTGCGGGCGGTGTGTTCACCGCAACAGTTGTGGCGTCGGCCATAGCGACTCTTGTGATGGCGTTCCTCGCCAATCTACCGGTCGCTCTTGCGCCGGGCATGGGATTGAACGCCTTCTTCGCGTTTACCGTCGTTCTGGGTATGGGTTATTCGTGGCGTCTCGCCCTCACAGCAGTGTTCTTGGAAGGGATTCTATTCTTGATTTTGTCGCTTTTTAACGTCCGCGAAACCATAATAAAAGCTATACCGGAAAATCTCAAAAAAGCCGTTTCTGTGGGCATCGGGCTTTTTATCGCGCTCATCGGCTTTGAGAATGCAGGCGTCATTGTCGGCAACGATTCAACCCTCGTTGGTCTTGGTAATATCACGTCTGGAACGGCTCTCCTCGCGCTCATTGGACTTGTCATTACCATCATTCTCTTCGCAAACAAAGTCCCCGGCGCCATACTCATCGGCATCATCGCTACCACAATCATCGGTATTCCGCTCAAAATAACGTCTATCTCCAGCGGTTTCTCGCCGATCAGTATGCCTGATGAGCCTTTGTTCTGGCAATTAGACTTCTCCGACATATTCAGCTTCAAATTCTTTACCGTATTTTTTACATTCCTCTTTGTCGATATATTTGACACGGTGGGAACTCTCGTAGGCGTCGTTACGAAGGCAGGGCTTGTCAAGAAAAATGGCGAGATTCCAAAGGTAAAACAAGCTCTCATAGCAGACGCGGTCGGTACGGTTGCGGGCGCTGTACTTGGCACATCAACGGTTACCAGCTATGTGGAAAGCACCGCAGGAGTCGCAGCAGGCGGACGTACAGGACTGGCGTCGGTTGCAACAGGTCTCTTGTTCTTACTAGCCCTGTTCTTCTCGCCTGTTTTCCTTTTAATACCCAGCGCGGCTACCGCACCCGCACTCATATTCGTAGGCTTCTTGATGATGCAAGCCGTCGTTAACATAGATTTTACAAACCCTACAGAGGGTATACCAGCGTTTCTTACCATCGTTATGATGCCTTTCGCCTACAGCATATCAGAAGGCATTGTCTACGGACTTCTGTCCTACATCATCCTCAAAGCCTCTACGGGTAAATTTAAAGACGTCTCCATGATTACATGGATTCTATTCATCATTTTCATATTCAGATTCTTCTTGAAATAAAAGAAAGCCGGGAGCAGGAAATTAGCTGGCGGATGAACCTGATAATTTCAAACGATACTGTCCCTACTCACTGCTCTCAATTCTCTCTGATATAACGTCGTTCTGGGTCTTACCAGACGGCGTTATACTCTACAAAGGACTGTTCTTTAGGACGATATATAACGCCGTCTAATTTTCAAGGATTGTGATTTCAACGCGCCTGTTTTTCACCCTGCCCGCTTCTGTATTGTTGTCGGCGATGGGCTTCGCGCCGCCATAGCCTCGTATTATAATACGCTCCGGAGCGCGGACGTCATGTTCAATCAGATGCTCGGCGACCGCGCCCGCCCTTTCTTCGGAGAGTTGCAACATGCTTGCTTCACTCCCTGAATATGCCGTATGTCCTGCCACAAGAATGTCTCGGTCATGAAACCTCTTGAGAATCGCGCCGATTTTATCGAGCTTTTCTTTCTCTGACGGCATAAGGTACGCGGAATCTGACTTGAACTGGATGTTTTCAAGGCTGATGGAGATGCCTTTGTCAGTAATCTCTGCATGAGCGTCTTTTACGCCTAAGTCTTCAATGTCGCGGTTGATTTGTTCCAAAACATCTTGTTTATCCATGTACTCTGATTTTAGTACTTCAGCCTCCGCGGTCCCGCGGAACTCGAAGGTTTTCCCGTTAGAAAGCTCAAAAATCATGCGGAAGTTCTCGGTATAAGCCTCTGGTTTGCCCAATTCGGAATCCCAGTAGACAATCTGATCAGATGCGCCCATGATGCAGACAGGATAGACGTCTCCAGAAACCGCCGAAGGCTCAGTGAAGATGTGGTAAGATATGGAAAACGCCGGGTATCGTTTGTTCTTCCATTCTTTCTCGCCCAAGAACTTGTAGTTCGCGGTAAATGGAATACGGTAAGGCTCTTCTATGCCAAAACTAGCGCGGAAATCGTGCATCTCATGCCCTTCCGCGCTCCATGTGTCGCCCTCTTTCAGGTTTCTGTCAGGGAAAACAGGCACATTTCTCACAACCGGCATAAAATACTGCTTATCTATAGTCATATACCCAAATTTATCTTGTTCGAATATGGATTCGTAGTCCTTATCCCATTGAAAGCCGCCGTGCTTTTCATTTGTAAATAAAGCTTTTTCCCCTGTCTGGAATATTGCCTTGTTTGTAGCGGTCTTATCATCAGCTTTGGTGACTTCTATGGCGATACGGTTGACTATCTCCGAAGTGTGACTCAATTGCCTGTCAATATAAACGTCTTCGTAGACGAGTGAAAGGATACGGTACTTTTCCCCGGGTGTATACTTATACACAAAACGTTCAGCGTTCACCGACAAGGGAAATATTGAAAATATGAGAAAAGAAACAAAAAAATTCAATTTCATAGCCATAGTATAGCGCGTCTTTTATATAAAGACAAACCGTCTTTAAACATAACTACAATCTTATACTTATCAAAAAGTTTCGTAAAACCCTCTGCTTAAAAGGCGGGATATATCAGGATAAACAAGAGAAGGGAAAGACTGAAAAAAAACAAGTGCGTATCCAATAAGCGGCGAGGAAGTATTTAACCGAAAGGTTTTGCCCGCCATCGAATGGTACATTATGAGGACGGCTATCCACAACAGGATTTGCCTCCCGAATATGGTTATCAACAGGTAATATATGAACGGCTTTTATGGAGAAACAGATGAAATTATAGGCAAAAATCTTGGTAAGACTCTAGGCAGAGTGAACAGTTAGAGAAACGGTAGTAGACAGACACTGGGTTAGGAATATTCTGTTTTCAAGCAAGGGATGGTTAAGACCCCAGGACTATCCGCGCAAGCTCGCGTCCTTTTTCTTCCAGAGCGAGTAAATCTGTCTCTGCGGGGAATCCTGCCCATTCATAGCTTTCAAGACTATTCCATTTGAGCGGCGTGATTGCGGTTTCGTACTCTTTTTTCGCGCCGCCTACCCAGCCGAAAGAACCGATACGAAGAACAGTTTTGTTGAAGATGTGCTTACGCCGAAACAAGTCAATGACATAAGCCATAGGCGGGAACATAGCATATTCATAGGTTGGCATAGCTATCAACAAGCCCGCACTCTTATAGGCGTCTGCGAGAACATATGAGACATCTTCGTCTGGCACACGATGGATGGAATAAGGAACACCTTCTTGTTCTATACCTCGAATCACAGCATCAAGCCCTGCTTTCGTATTGCCGTACATGGAACTCCATACAACGGTTATCTCTTTTTCGCCAGCTCTAGCGTATGAGGCGTATTTGGCATAACGGTCTATGATGACTTGCAGATTCTTCCGCCAGACAACTCCGTGACTCGGCGCGACGCATTTTATATCGAGAGATTTGAATTTTTCAAGCGCCTTTTCCACAAAAGGCGAAAAAGAAGAAAGGATATCCGCATAATACCGGAGGCTCTCTTTCTCAAAGGCGGCGTGTTCGGTTTCAGTGAATTCGTCATCAAAGACTCTGTCGCCAAGCTTACCAAATGAACCAAAAGCATCACAGGAAAATAGAACGCCAGACGCTGCATCCCACGTAACCATAGTTTCAGGCCAATGGACATTGGGTATCTCAAAGAAGCTGAGAATATGGCCTTTACCCAAGTCCAATGTATCACCGTCTTTCACAGCACGGATACCCTTACTTATGCTATAGAAAGACTTCACCAAACTGATGCCTTTTACTGTGGAGATTATTTCACATTTTGGATTCTCACGATGAAACTTTCGTAAGAAACCCGTATGGTCCGGTTCAAGGTGGTTCAAGATGAGGAAGTCTATGTCTTTCAAAGAAAGTCCAATGGAAGTCAGAGCGGAAACAACCTGTCTTGACGCATCCGTCCAATCGCTTGTTAAGTCAATGAGAGCGGTCTTTTCACCTCTGATCACAAAACAATTAAGAGAGACTCCGGATTCTCTGATTGGCCATATCCCTTCGAAGAAAGTCGGATCTACGTCGGCATGAACACAGAATATTGATTGAGAAACAGGAAAAATTTTCATATATACCTATAAGAACACAAAATCTTCCACCATAAACTTGGAAAGACAAGCGAATTTTGCCGGGACAAACCCGGCAAATAAGAAATTTTCAATTACGGCCTAGCGTTTTAGAACAGAAAGAGCACGTTCCAAAACTTTTTTACGGTCAAGGGGTTTGACAATATAACTCTTTGCGCCCATGAGAAGGGATTTTTTTACCACATCCTCCTTTCCCAGAGCACTCACCATGATTACTACAGCGTTTTTATCGAATTCCAGAATTTTCTCTAAAGCAGAAACACCATCCATAATTGGCATAGTAATATCCATGGTAACCAAATCAATATTAGGGTACATTTCCTTATACCGTTCCAATCCTTGAGCGCCATCCGCTGCTGTTCCGGCGACTTCAAAACCTTCTGACGTAAAAATTTGACCCAGTTGTTTTGCAATGAACATGGAATCATCAACCACAAGAACCCGGAATGGAGTTCCATCCTCTTTTCTTCCTTCTGGTTGTTTTTCGTTCAAGGTAAGTCCTTCTGTCTTTGCTATCATGCAGTACTCCTCTATATAATATAACTATACGCTAAAAAACATTATATGTCAAGCGCTTATTTTAGTAAAGTCATTTAAATACATTCTTCTATTATTTATCGGTTATCTCTAGGAAAAAAGAAAGGATAAAACAATAAGATAAGTGAAGTTCAGAGAGGGCTTAAACACCACATTTCCAGAATGTCTCATACAGCTCTATTCCTTTGTTTATTCATTACAGTAATGCGCTTATAATAACGTATGCGTATTCTTCTTTATTTTTAAATATAACTCATCAAGCTGTTTCTGCTCTACTTCACTGGGGCAATCATCCATAGGGTTGACGGCGAGGGTGTTCTTAGGGAAGGCGATGACTTCTTTTATGGATGATTCGCCTGCCATAAGCATGACAAGCCGGTCCATTCCATGTGCGATACCACCATGAGGGGGAGCACCATATTTGAAAGCATTAGTCAAGAATCCGAATTTCTGCTCGGCCTCTTCTGTGCCTATACCCACGACTGCGAACACTCGCTTTTGCAAGGCTGGGTCATGGATACGGATGGAACCGGATGCTAATTCATAGCCGTTCAGTACTAAGTCGTAGAGCTCGCCAAGAACTGCACCTGGATCTTTCTCCATTGTTCCAAGGAATTCTTCTTTAGGTGACGAAAATAGATGATGTGCTGCCTCCCAATGATTTTCTTCTTCGTTGAATTTAAAGAGAGGAAAGTCAACTATCCATACAAACTCGAATTTATCTTTATCATATAAGCCTAAATCTTTGCCAAGTTTGCTTCGAATAGCACCGAGGGCTGTGTTGGCGACTGTGCGCTTGGCATCCCCGATTAACAGTACGAGGTCGCCCGCCTTCGCATTGAGTACAGAGGTGATCTCAGCAGATTGAGATGCGAAAAACTTTGACGCACCGCCCTCTATGGAGTGTTCCATGCCGATTTTGAACCAGACAAGTCCCTTTGCTTTGTAGATTTTGGCGTATGCCTCCAATTCTTCAAGTCGTTTACGGGAAAATGTCGCACCACCATCAGGCACAACCAATGCCTTCACACCCGCACCTGCTATGTGGACACCTTTCGCTCTTGCTTCACTTTGGGCACGGTACCCTTCCTCAATAGCATCTTTAAACGCTGAAAAATCACTTTTTTCAACAAAAGGCGCAAAATCTCTCAGTTCCATTCCGAAACGGAGATCCGGTTTGTCAGTGCCGAAGCGTTCCTGTGCCTCTTCCCATGTGAGGCGCGTGAATCTTTTAGGCAGTTGCACATTCAGAGCTTTTCTGAATATATATCCCACCAGTCCTTCAGTCATCGTAAGTACGTCTTCTCTACTGATAAAGGACATCTCAATGTCAATCTGAGTGAATTCAGGTTGGCGGTCTCCACGCGCATCTTCATCGCGGTAACAGCGGGCAATTTGGAAATATTTGTCGAATCCTGCTACCATGAGGAGTTGTTTATAGAGCTGGGGCGACTGGGGCAGAGCGTAGAACCTACCCATATGAAGACGGGAAGGTACGAGGTAGTCGCGTGCACCCTCGGGTGTTGATTTAATGAACGTGGGGGTTTCGATTTCTAAAAAACCTCTTGTTGTGAGCCATTCGCGGACCGCAAATGCAATTTCGCTGCGTAAGCGGATACGACGAGCCATACCTCCTGACCGCAGATCAAGGTAACGGTATTTGAGACGGAGGTCTTCATTAGCGCGGGTTTCTTCATCTATCTGAAATGGCAAAACCTCACTCCGGTTCAGAATGATGATTTTCTCCGCATATACCTCAATTTCACCTGTAGGCATTTCCGGGTTGACCATATTTTCAGGTCGGACACGGACGATTCCTTCCACAGCGATGCAGTATTCATTCCGTAGTTCTGCGGTTATTGCGGATAATTCGGCATCTGCCACGACCTGAGTTACGCCGTCTCGGTCCCGCAAGTTGATAAACGATACGCTACCATGGTCCCGCTTCCGGTGAATCCACCCATTCAGCGTTACGGATCTGCCGTCGTCGGCTTTTCGTAAGTATCCACACGTTACAGTACGCTTGTTGTTTTCCATATACTTTAGTATGGAATATATCGAATTTTTTGTCTAGTGTATGTCGGATTTCTCCTATCGTACAGCCAATCACCAATTCTCTTTCTACTTCCCAAGTATTCGTTCTATCAATCTCCGCTTCTTATACTTCTCTTTGTCCACTAACTCTTCTTCTCTATTCCTCCCCAGTATCATCCCTATATCGTTATTCCTCTTGGTTCACGCTGAAAATCGTTGCTGTCATATCCATGTGCTGTTACCGCGGTGGAATAGACTGCCGCGCCATCAGCCGCGAATCTGTTTTTCGGAGCCAATCATATCACATATTCCTCCATGTCCACCCTCTCCCAGCCATAGCTTTCTCGATAACAGGATCTACCACACCATCATCGGCGCAACAATACCAATCCATATAAATAGTTCCGTCGTCACGTATATCGGCTACTATGTCTCCAGCTACTCTAAAACTAAACGATGCAATATTGCCGTGAGTATCCTCCCATTCAATATTCGCCAGCGCGCTCCACATGGACTGGGCATTGGATACGCTTTCTCGTATCCAATCGCCTAAAATATGATCAAGAATCACGGTGAACTTGTACCTGCTAATAAACTCCATTCGGCTACCTCCTCAAAAAATCCAAAATGTTACACGTATTCTACAGGCGCGCGTTTTGATAATCGCGCTTTCGAAAGACCAGTTTCAAATCGAATAAGCCCGGTATTCTCCAATCAGTACGGCATACTCAAGTATTTCTTTACTATATTTTCATAAAATATTTTTTATTTTTTCAATGTCTTTTTTATAAAAACACTCATTATAAAAATTGAAAAAATCAATTAATGGTTTTATTTATCGTTTTTCATAAAATATACTTTCAAAAATCATCTAAATTATAAATCCATATTTTCAATCATATCAAGACTAAATTTTGATATTTTCATAATTTCTTGAACAATTTTAGCCGCTCACTGCGCCTCAACGTTTCGGCTGTATATGATGTTTTTGCAAGCCCGATAAAGGAAACCGTAGGTTTCCATGGCTTACAAAACGTAGGTGGAGTGGAACGTGGGAAAGGAGTGTAGCGGAATGACCTAGCCAAGACGTAGTCAAGCAGATTTAGCGGCGAAGCATAAACAACCCGTTGCATGCAGCGTTTTCTTTTTACAGTCCAATTTTTTTACAAATAAATGCTGAGATTATATTAATAATAAGCGGTGCCATTATTACTGATATTATTGATATAATAGCACTTTTATTTCTTTTATCATTTCTAAAAATATTATCTGTAAAAATCGTTAATATTATAAGATTTTGTTTTAGTTTACTTAACGAATTAAAGATCATTTTGCCGATAGGATATGATAACAAATTACATATACAACATTTAATGTGCTAATATAAATAAAAATCAGCGCTCTATTTTTACCTAAAAAGCCCATCCAATTCCAATTTTTGCATAAGGCGTAATGTCTAAATCGAGATTGGACAATGTGTCAGGCCCTGTTATCCAGCTTGCCCC
>JAIRSU010000084.1 GCA_031255285.1 Treponema sp.
CCGGGGATTTACGTTAATGAAGTTTTCAAGATTCATTTACCTATAAACGTAAATTTCCGTCAAACCGGTAATGCGATTCAGGATATTCGATTTATTCCGCTACAATTCCTTCTCATCAATCATTCTTCGTCCTGCTTTCTTGGACGACCGCGTCGCCTTTTTCCCGGAAGGGCTTCAGTTGGTTTCGGCTTATTTTTGCTCCCCGAAGGACGCCCCCGCCTTCGCGGCGGTTGCCCCGTCCCTTTATTCGGAGCTGTCTGTGAAGCCGTGCTTTTGTTCCTTGAGCCCTTCGGTCTGCCGGGTTTTCTCTTCGGCTGTTCTTCTACGCCGGCCACCGCCTCCTTCTGCTTCGGCGGCCTACCTTTCTTCCTGTCGGGCGACTGACCCGGCAGGATATGAACCTGGCTTGAGATCGGACTGAGCATCCGCCGGTTCACCTCCCCAGCGAAGAACGTGAAAGCATCATCCCTGACGCCGAACTCCGCAAGGAGTTGCTTCTGTCTTCCAGTCAGGTCGTTGATTGCAGTATACGTTCCATCCGGCATCAGGACAAGGGAGATCCGGTCAATCTCATGAAGCATGCGGTTTGTGTCAAGCTCAAGCTTGCGGCATGCCGACATGATCTCGGAGCGGATGATCCCTGCGATAAAGCACACGGCGAACTTGTTCTCAATGCCCTGCGAGTAATGAACCCTCACCGCGTCGTAGCCGAGCTGGGACTTCATGATGCTGAACTGCTTTTCGGAGGCGTCCCTCAGATGGTATATCCTGTCCGCCTGTGCGGCGTCGATATCCGCTGAGGATGCGACGGAGGAATACCCCTTCTGATCCACGTCCTTCTGCCATGCGCCGTAGTTGTAGTCGACTCGCAGGACGCCCTCATCATTGACGACGGACAGATACTTCTTCATCTCCGCAGGTACTGTTGGCTTTTTTGATGCCGCAATCTGCTGTTCGAGGTCTTTGGCCGCCGTTGTGATCTTTCTGATCAGGGCGATGGATCTCGCGCTACCGTTCGCCCCGTCGTAGAACAAACTGACATTCGCCTCCTGTGGATAACCTTTGAACAGGCGGGTCCTCTCATGGATGCCGAACAGGCCTTCCTCGCCGACGCAGCGCCTCACATTCCACCTGATCTGAGCTGCGTATCTTTCCATCATGCTCATGTGCCCGTATGTATCGGACCTGAGCATAACGACGTACGGATATCCGATGTCCGTGAGCCTGCTGATGACGTTATGGGAGCAGAAGCACCGGTCAAGGATGACGCCCTCTACCTTTATTCCCGCGCCGGCGAGGAACTGAGCGATCTCTGTGAACGCTTTGCCGTCGGTGACGGAACCATCCCTCACAAAGTATGTGATCGGAAGGCCGCTCTCGGTGCTGACCGCATAGATGCAGCTGACCACCTTCGTGTTCTTACGGGACTTCGCATGTCCTTTCTGCGGCAGCTCGCTTCTTTGCGCGGCGCAGTCAATGTTCGTCCCGTCAATGCTGAGCCACACCCGAGTGACGCCGGCTTCCCTGCATCTGTCGAGCCACCCGATCCGGAACTGGTGGTTTTGATCCTCGGATATCTTCATCTCAAAGAATTCGGACAGCCAGCTGTCGGAAAACGCCTGTCTGGAGAACAGGACCTCATGCGACATCCGATCCCTGTAGAGCTGTGATACATCGGACCTCTCAAGGATCGAGTAGTTCGCGTAGTCCATGATCATGTTCGCGTAAAGCGGGCCGTAAACCTCATGAAGCAGGGGGTACAGGCCGCTCTTATATCCGACTCCGAGCGACAGGGCGTAGAATCCGGTATGCAGCGCATGCTCCGGAACCCTGACAGCCGTATAGTGCTCGTTCCACAAAGCTGGGTAGAGAAACTTGAAGAGATCGTTCGGATGCATCGTTCTCTCACCAGTTGCGCGTCCGATGACCTGGCGTTTCTCCTTGTCGCGGATTCCTCTGTCTATGAGGAACACCCTGCCGTCGTTGTGGTTTATGTAGGCTCCCTCCGGGATGGGGATCTCATTAAGTTCCCAGTAGATATGACTCATAAAATATTACCTCATAATATATTATCATTGGTAATATTTATTTTACAATATTAATTGAATTTTTGCAAGCGTTTATTGAAACATGGAAACACCGATTCCATGAGGGTTCAGAGAACTAACCTTGTTTGAAAAATAATCATTTTTTTATTCGCAGTATTACCGGTTTGACAGGAATTTACGTATAAAAATTGCTACACCCATGTAGAATTTGATTGAGAGTCATTACGAAGGTAATATAATTTGAGCAATAATTCACTGTAAGAAACGCAGAAATTAGGGATCATAGACTATTTACCAGTACATAATCAATGTCAGCAACTTAAGCGCTTTTTACATATTTTCGTATGAAACAACTTCCTCACAATCAACGATTTTCAAATTGCGGAACTTGGAGAAGAAACCTTAAGTTGTGGACATTGAGTACATAATCATGCTAGAAACAAATATGACTAGGCTGATATATAAAAATGGGCAAAGGATATGGAACACAATGAGCAATTTCTTTATCATTCTATGATTTTTTTTGATACCTAATAAAAAAAAATCAATCAGGGCAGACATACTGGTTACGCGTATAGGTTCGTGTACAACTATTTCACGGATACAAATATCTTTATAAACATGATATAATCCTAAAATACCGGAAGCTATCGCAACACACAGCGGTGGATAAGGTGAAAAAAGATGACTTTTGAAAAATAAGGCACTTATAAACAAAAAAAAGAGGCTTTCTATCAAAAAGGGAAAAAGTTGTTTTTTCCCCTTATGTTTAAGCACTTTCATGCCGGAAGAATACGATATTTTAGATATTTCCTCAATGAACACATTCTTTCCGAAATTAAAAATATGCCCCAATATGCCTAATACATAACTAGCTAAAGCATAATTTACGCTAAATTCAAGTGAAAAAATATGGCTTGAGGTCGAAACGTTAAAGGAAATATTTGCAAGATCTATACTGCTATAGCAATCTTTTCCATAGTTTAAAAAAAATTTCGGTTCAGTAAGAGTAAGAGCGTTGTTTTTAAAACGTAATATATGAAGTATCATATATTTGTAAAAAAATAAATACAGTATTTGGTATATAATTTGCCAAATAAAAAAAATCAGGATAATTGTTTTCTTCTCAAAACGCATGAACGTTAAGAATAAAAAAACAATACCATTTATACTTAGTACAACAGGATAAAGCATTAAAGGAATATTTTTCCTAAATTTTATCATCATCTATTTTTCCTACATGGTTTATAACGTAACTGGCCATGATCTTCGATCACAATGAGCAATGAAAATTTTGCTAATTAGCACTAAGGCCCTGTAAATAAATTAACTTTACAACTTATTTAAATCTACGCTATAAATTTAGAAATTGACGTGATTCAACTTCTTTAAATAAACATAATGTAAAGTTATTTTGGAACTAATCCTTAGAGCGTCAAAAAGCGCATAAGAAAAATTCATCATTGGCGTCATGAGTGCCCCACCTGAAATTCACAAAATTTGTAGTCTACACAAGAAATGCTCTAACATTTTTGTAGTTCCCTCGTATAGCCAATTACCCGAAAAGTGATATTTTTTTGAACATCGCTCTACAGTCTGCACTTCTTATCACTTTCTTTATCAAGTCACGCTTCCTCAACTTTCCTTAAATTCTTTTTGGTCGTCTTGATCGTTTCTTCCAGACATCTTCCAGACATTTTGCTTCCATTACCTTTGCTATTCATTGGCCAGCGACTACAAAGCTATCGAATAGAGATCTTTCCACTGTCGGGGCATCTCAAACAATGGATGTCTCTTTTCATGCTCCTCAGCGGAGATACACTAGTGCCTTGACAAAGTTAAATATAAGGATAAAGCCTCTTTAGCTCATACCCCCTTTCGTTTTACGACATTATACAAAAGAAGATTTTATGCGGCTACGAAGTTTTGTGTTACTCCTTTGCGATTGGAATGAAGTATAAACTATAAGGTAACATTATAGTCAAGCCCTTTATTCTCATATATTCTCTCTATTGTTTAGTACGCAATTATACTGATTAATTTTGTTGTTTTGATTGGGTTAAAGGCTCTTCACTACAATCTTTGCTGGTTTTGTCGTGCTTTTATCTGTAACATGAGGTATTTGCCTGTACCTTTCTCACTACTTCTCCAGCACAGTTCTCGCTCCAAGGTGAGAACGTCCTTTTCTTCCAGTGCGACGGTTACGGAAATGCTGTTGTTGTTCTGCAATTCATCACATTCATTTCCCTCCTGATTGGATGACCCAGAAGGTCACGACCTTGCGTTCCAGATCGCGCAGGCATCGGCCACCCAAATTAGCGTAAGTGGCATACCTTTTCCGTTGCTTACGGTGCTGTGGCTGTTGGCGATCACATGATTGGTTCTATCCACTGCGCTAATAAGATTGACCCGACCTTCCCCATCGTCCAGGTCGAACGCCTCGCCTGGTATTTGCTACACACCTCCACGGGTTTGAGACAACGTTAACCCCCGTCGGAATTGCTCGTATCGCTCTCGGTCAGATACCTTTTCTTCACAAATTGCCGAGAGATAATCGATCAATGCGGCTCACACAATGCTTTTGCCATCGTCACACTTAGAATCGCTTACCATAAAGATTGTGCCCTTCATTTCAAATTCCTTTCAACCATCCCTTCCGGAACCATGTCGATTAAGGAAAGCTTCGGGTTTGACGTTCGCCGTTAAATGCTTATCGGAGATAAACGCCGAACCTTTAGATGACTTTTCTACGCTCTCAACGCTCATTTCTTTGCTTTCGTCAGAATATCCTTTGACGAAGCCTGTTGGTTCCTTTTAATGATCAATCATTTCACCCTTTTTTGCCAGATTGACTTTTCAAACGCTGGTCCTTTCCTCGTAAGTGATACTTCGGTTGCCGCACAGTGACAGAAATTCCGCGCCTTTTGGTGAACATTTCTATTAAATTTACGGTCCCTTTTTGACTCCTTACCGACCTCATATCCCCTTTCGTTATTGACCCCTTGCCAGAATCCGGCTACTTTGCGGTTCTTATGGAGCACTTTTCCACTCACCAACAGCATTTTTTAGCCCTTAAAACGGAAGTTCACCCCTAAAAATTAATATAATTCAGTAATGAAAGTATTTTGTCCGATTTTTTAAGAAAAATTGTAGGCATGTATAAATATAATTAATCCTTGACTTATAAAGTAATATAGTCTATAATAGTAGGCATGTTACTCTTGGAGTGTTTTAGACGAACAAAGTAGGCAAAACCTAGTAAACTAATTTCTAATAGCAACTCCATTTCTGATAAACACACTTCATGACTATATTTCCCAAAAAACAGCAAGGTAGCCGTAGGCTCGTACAATCACAAGAAAATAGCCCTTAAATTAGCTAATGATAATGGATTATGTCATTTCCCCTTCTCAATTTTGGGTGAACTTCCGTTTTAGACTTCTGACATTCGTGACCTTTTTGCCAGATTGGTCTTCTACTTTCTGGTTCTTTCCTCGCGTGAAGCAATACTTCATCTGGCGCAGCCTGCCGACAACCCCGCGCCTTTCGATGAAGATTTCTGTTGAATTGACCCCTTGCGATCCTTTTTTGACCCCTTACCGACCCCATGTCCCTTTTCGTGCCCCTCGTGACCACAATTCGACTACTTCGCGGTACTTTTCCGACCATTGATCAGAACAAAAATATAATCGGAACGTCCCGATTGAAAAATAATCCGGCTGCTTTGCGGTTTTTATGGAGCACTTTTTCAGTCACCAACAGCATTTTTTAACCCTCAAAAGCTTGACAGTGACGTAGGACAGGCAGGGAATTAGCGGACAAAAACTCTTCGAGTGTTTTGCCGCTAATTCCAGATCCCACAATCGGCGCGTTGCTTCTCTCATGGGCTGCCTGCTCCTGCGCGGAGGGCGAGATGAGCATCGGGCGGTTTTCCAGATTTGTCTCAACCTGCCTCAAACTGTCTCAATTTGCCTCAAAAATGCTCATTGCAGAGGGGTTAATCAAAAATTGACAGAACGTCAACTACCGTCAACATATCATCAACAGGCATAAACACAAAATCAACATCAAATAACTGCAAAATCAACGACAGATCAACGTCCCGTAAATACCGAGTCGATTCTGCCCTTTCATCTTCCCCATCCTCTGTCCTTTTCTTTTTCAATCTGAGGTTCGATACGGACGGTTCCCATGCCCGCCGTCTTCCTAATAACGACATCCTGATTGCCGAGCAGCTCTTCATTGAAGCCCTTCAAATCTTTCAGTCGATGCAGTGTCACTGTCTCTGCGCCCGTTTTTTGAATCGCATACACCGGAGTCGTTTCTACTATCGGTCCTCTGTATGTCCCGTCGTCCTGCGCAAAAAACACGAAACCATTTTCTCCCGCGTGTTTTTTCGCGCGGTCAATGGCGTACTCTTTTGTGTGGGTATGTTCCAGCGGCGCGGCTTCAGTGAAATATCCTTTGGCATTTATCACCGGAATAACCGCTCTTCCGGCTCGCAGTGTCACCGTCCCTGCTCTTTCGTCGATACCGATCACTTTTCCGGTCAACGTCGTTTCGGTATTGTGTGGGTGGAAGGTCACACGCTGCCCAACCTCCGGTTTTATTTCGACCGCACCGCTCTTTCGCGCCGCCTCGACCTCTGCCCTCAGTTCCGGGTTGGCGAGTCGAATATTGTGCTTCGCCGCTACCTGCACACAGAGCCGTTTGTATTCTTTCGACCCATTGATCTGTACTTCCTTCCATTTCTGACCGGCAAGCTGAAGAGCCGCAAGGACCGCGGACTCGTCGCAGTTGTGCGTGACAAAAATTTTCTTCCCATAGTCGATGAAGTCGGCCACGTTGGTTCCCTTTTTGCGATACATCACCCCGCCGCGTCTCTCGCCGAAAACCGGAGAATAATCTCGAAGGTCGAGGCTTTGTTCCGGCGTGAAATTTTCGCTGCCCTCTGCGGTAAAAAGAACAAGCTGACCCGGATAACGATACAGCACCGAAAGCTCCGGATCATTATCCAGCGAGAGCCATTCCTTGAAGCTCGGGAATTGACGCGGGAAATAGTTTTTCACTCTCTCGCGTCCTTCTTTTTGCCGGTCACGGAGGTTCAGCTTTTCTCCCTGCTGTTTGGCGGCCATAACGCTGCGGCGTTGATTGAGTTCTGAGCCCTTACCCCGCCACGACACACGGAAAAGTTCAGAGCGTTCCGCCTTCTGGGTTTTGACCAGCGATTTCTTTTCTTCTGCGTGCCCCTTTCGCAACTCGGAAAAAGCGTCTCTTTTGGCCGCAAGGTATTCAGCTCTCGCTTTCCGGTACTCTTCCCACGAACCTTTTACCTTTGGAGCCGCTGCGACGCGCTCGACGGCTTCCGGGGGCAAAGTATGGAGAATGACGGAGGAGTCTCGATCCCGGTACACGCCCAAGCGCTTTTCGAGCTTTGAGAGGCTGATGTCGCGCCCTGCCTGCGAGGCTTTGACGACCGTCTTGCCGATATGGAGAACTGCCCCGCTGCCTTTACGCTCGAACGCAATCCCTTGCTCGGCAAGACAGGAATGAAGTTCTTCCCAACTCTGCGCGTTTCTGATGATCGGAGCTGCGACCTCCTGCCCGATCCGTTCCGCGCTCTTTTCTCCCGTATGCGCCTCGATATCGCGGGCCGTCTGGGAAAGTTTTATCTTCTCGTCTTCACGGGGTTTTTCCAGAATCTCCCCGCTCTCTGTCACGATGTAGCGCCCACTACGCTCAATTTCCCAGCCCTGGGCTATCTCGATCTTTCGCGCCGCTTTTTCCAGTGCCTTTTTCGTCCATCCGTGCGCCGGGTCACGAGCCTTGTACGTCTCCGGGTCGATCCGGTTCACGCAAACATGAAGGTGCAGGTTTTCCGTGTTGCGGTGCAGGGCGTAGTGCGTCAGGCATTCTTCGAGACTCAATTCTTTCAACACGATCTCCACCGCCTCATCTGTTTGCTCTCTCGTGGGAATCTCGTGCTCACGCCACGAGAGGATGCAGTTGAAGACTGGGTCGGCTGAACGGGTGTTTTCCAAGGCCAGAGCCTCCATTTCCGCAATCGCTACCTCGGGAGCAAAGATATTGAGCGTGTTCACATATTCTACCTTATCTTTTTCGCCTCTGGAGAGCCCCAGATTGTAATTTACCGAATCTCGGAAGCTGCCTGTGCCATACTTACGAGGGATGATCTTCGCGATGACCATCGTCACTCATCCTCTCGTTTTCGTCCCACACGAACAACCGCGGCGTGAAGTTCGCTCAGGAGCTCGGCGGTCTTTTGCCGATAAAGGCCGTTGGTTTCGTTGAAAAGATGCTTCATTAAGCCTCCAATACGCCTCAATTCCGACAGCATTTTTAAATCAGTCACGGATACAACGCGCATCTGCATTGCTCTCCGGCGAATCAATTCCGACACGCTCAATCCGCTCATATCTGCCTGTTCTGAAAGCTCGTTCAGTTCTCCGGGGCGAAACCGCACAGTCAGGCGTTCGCCTTTTTTCTCTGTGTCACTCAATCTTGGTCTTGCCATTTTTGTTCCTCTCATTCTCTCGTCTTTACTTTTTCTTTTGCGGCTACGTCACACGGTTGCGCACTAAGGCTGCCTATAATTTTTTTGAGCCCCTACTGTGCAGAAGGAGGGGATGTTATTCTCTCGCTGTCCTTTGCCGATTTGATCTCAAAGCGTTTTGCCCCGGTTTCCGGGTCGATAATTGCCTCGACACCACCCGGCAGGTAAACGGGAGGCAATGTGGGGTAGTATTGGCTTTTCCCACTCCAACGACTTTCTGGTTGGGTCTCGCTCTTGGGCTGAGGCTTGGGCGCTGTTTCATTCGCCGCATGTCTCTTTGGAACACTTGCGGACTTTACCGGGATCGAAGCGTTCGCGGGAGACTCAGATTTCTGCAGCCGGGATCTTTTGACTCTGGAGTAAAGCGATTTAAAGACCTGAAAACTGCTGACATCGATATTTTCTCGTTTCAGAAACTCATAAATCTCCCGTGTTGTCTTACCCGATTGCGTGAAGACTTCAAAGTTTATGTCGATATACCTTCTCAAGGACACCTTTTCCGGCGCCGCCATTTTTGTTTCCGTCAGCTTTTTCATGACTTCGGCGTTCTGTTCCATGCTAATTTCTTTTTTCCTGATCTTCATTGCTGTCATCGTTTGTTTCCTTATCTCCTTTCGTTTTTCTCTCCACATTGTTCGCATGGCCGCGCCATCTCGTTACCCTCCATCCTTTTGCGGTTCGCCCTGTATGGCCGCACGCTCTTTCGGGTCCTCTTCGAACACAAACGGTTCTTTTTTTGCGGGTAGTGCGGGATGTGCGGGTAGTTCCGCGGCTCCTTGCCGAAAAGAATCAGAGAACGTTTTCTCTTCGCGGGGGCCTTTTGTAGAGATCGTTATTTCGTTCCGGGAATGATCGTTTGAACTTCCCGCACTTCCCGCACACATCCCGCGGCATTTCCTGTCTTCGAATCTCCCGCTCTTTCTTCTTCGTCTCATCTCTTATGAGAACTAGCTTTATCCACATTCGCTTTGTATGGCCGCACGCTCTTTCGGGTCGTCCTCGAACACAAACGGTTCTTTTTTTGCGGGTAGTGCGGGATGTGCGGGTAGTTCCGCGGCTCCTTGCCGAAAAAAATCAGAGAACGTTTTCTCTTCGCGGGGGCCTTTTGTGGAGATCTTTTTTTCGTTCCGGGAATGACCGTTTGAACTTCCCGCACTTCCCGCAGTACTTTTCCCTGCTCCATTACTCGATGAAATATTTACTAGCTGCCATCGAGATTGTTTCTGGTGCCGATCAGGAAGTGCCTCTTTCAACTTTACTAAACCGTTTTCCGCTTCAAAAATCTGACCCTTCCTTTTCTTCATGGCAAGCCCAAGGCGTTTCGAAAATCCTCTGTCTTTTATATCGCTCAAACTCTCCGGCAACGCAACTTTCAGGACGTTATACCCTTCGTGCTCGTAAAAGGAGGCATTTTCGCCTAAAATACGTTCCACCAAAGTCTTCGTTGAAAACGCAGTCCCGGTCCCGAACGTTTCCAAAATAGTGCTCATAAACGCATTCCATTCGCTCTGCTCATCATCTGTCTGGTCGTAAAGCTCTTCGAGATTCATCAGGAATTTTTTTACCCCGCAGTATTCGAGAATCCCTCCAATAGTTCGGCTCCACGTCTCATAACTTCCCAGAGGGCGTCCCGACCATACAGGTTTGCCATCGAGGAACCATGCTCGTGCCATTGTCAGTAAGGCAGCGATCATCTCCGTTCTGTGTTGAATTGCCCAAGCGGGAAGTTCCCGTTTGAAGTCCCTGGAATCTCGCAGCCACGGTCTTGGCAGGTTGGCGTTCAGGCGTATCCAATAAGCTCGCCTGGCAATGTCACCGCCAAGCCGAATGTTATTCCCCGTCGCAATCCAGACGCTCCGCGAATGCAGGTGCAAAACCTCGGACTTTCCCAAAATCCTGTCTGTCCATTCCGACGTCGTCAAAACAGCCGCGAGCTGTCCGCTGCAAAGGGTCCTCTCCACGTTGTCGATGATGACTACAGGGCAATCGGCAATGAGAAGCGACGTGATCTTCTTCCGCCATTCTTCGTCGTCCCGAACTTCAGGAGAAAGAGGAAGCTCACGGCCCGACGACACAATAGAAGCAAGTTGAGCAAGCCGGGTCTTTCCTGTTCCCCGTGTCGGCGCGTCGATGAGAGCGATGGGTGCAATTCCCACAAGTTCTTTCACGGCGATTGTGAGCAGCAGGCCCAAGGCGTTATCCCGGGAGGCCTCGTCCTGAAAAGGAAAATCCGAAAGGATATCGAGCAGGAAGCCCGCCGCGCTTTCGGCATCCTCTTTTCTTGGTGTGTCATGGATTTTCGGTATCGGTCTGCAAGGATAGTAGTAAAGCTCGGAGGCCGGGTCATAGCCCGGGCTGTTCAAAATAGTCCCGTCTTTTCGAAGCACGGGAATCTCGACGATGCCCCGCAGTTTCGGGAAAGGCCAACGCCCGCGATTGACGATGGCCTTAGCTAAACTTTCGGGAGGAAATACGCCAACACTGACGTTGTTATTGCGGATACGGATAAAATCCGCAGCCCGCGACATGATCTCCGGTATGGCTTCTGTGCCGACAAAGCCCGGTTTGAGGCAGCCCTCCGAATCCATAATGATCCTCGCAAGCCGGTCTCCTCGCACGTACAGAAGCGGTTCGGTCTTACCGGCGGCGCAGACCGCTTCGATCACTTCGTTCGCGACATCGCGCAGCTGACCGTCGCCAAGGGTGATGACGGGAAGAGCGGTGATGTTGGATTCTCGCACATTGCTCTCTGTCGAAATCTGTTTGTCTGTGTCATAATAGTTTCCAGCGTCTCCAGCTTTCGTTTCGGTAAGCGTGAGGGGTTTG
>JAIRSU010000104.1 GCA_031255285.1 Treponema sp.
CGCTTTTTCCACCAGGGTTCGAACGGTTTCAAAACAACTTTTTTTTCCATGACACCCTCCCGTTTCCGGTTTACCACGGCTTCGGGAGGGTGTCTATCCCTTAACTTGTTGACAGTGGGTCAGCGGCGCCCCTTTCAAATAACGCCCTGTGCGAAGTCATTTAACAGGCTATGCCTGCGAAGCCTGTAGTTCAGCGAATTTCGGCTTGATACATAACAGTAAGGCAGGCGTGAGAATAAGACCAGCAGCCGCGCTTAACAGCATTGATAAGGCGACAAGAAAGCCAAAATCAGCCAGCATAGTGAAACGAGAGAACAGCAGAACCGCGAAACCTGCGCTCACCGAGATTGCGTCTGTGAGAATAGCTACAGCCGGCGAAAGATAAGTCCGTAAGAGGAAATCACCGCCGTTCCTGCGTTCCCGCTTAAGAGCCTCGATATAGTGAATCGTGTAATCAATACCAATACCTATCGTGAGACTCGCAATGAGCGCCGTACCGATATTAAGCTTGATGCCTACAAAGCCCATGACTGCGAAGTTGATAAGAATGAGAACCCCCAATGTGGAGATTACGATGAGACCCGCTATAAACGAGCGGTTTGATACCGTGATGATGATGAACGCTGATACCAAGGCGATAAGTATGGACGTCCACACTGAACGCACCACATTAGTATTAGTAGACGCCTCCACAAGCGCACTCCCGCCCACAATCACCCGTACGTCATCGGGAAAGTTCTCGGACACATACTGGTTGATAAGGTTCACAACGCCGTCGGTATCTTTTTGACCAAGCGTACGAAGTTGAAGTGTACTTTTGATAGCGGTCGGTTCAAGCGAGTCGTTAGCATAAGCGCTGATATTGCCGGAGAGCAAGATAAGGTAGTTTGAAACAAGCGCCTGTAACTCTTGAGCTGAAGTTTTGCCGTATTTTTCAAGACTCGTTGGTATTTCGTAATAAGCCGCGCCCTCATAATTGACCTGTTTCTTGAACTCCAGCACAAAGTCCGTTCCCGCTATCTCCGCACGGTCGAGGAGCCGCGCTATTTCCATAGCAGTGAGCGGCGTGGAAGCTTCGCTTTGAATGAACGCTTCAGCTTGAGCGGAATTTTCATCCGCTTCCCCTGTTTCCACAAAGTCCGCCATACCTTCGTCAAACCAGAAATCATCGCCGCCTCCCTCATCAAACCCAAAGCCGAAGCCGTCCATTTCCTGTTCCACACTTCCGGTCCCGATTTTTAACCCTTGCGGACTCTCGTCAGCATTGAATACTTGATTGATACGCTTTATCAAACTCGTGAAGCTTAAGACTTTACCCACAGACGGTACTCTCTCTTCAAGATAGCCGTTGAGCCCGTCGAGCGCACTTAAAGAGTCCGGATGCAGGAGGATTTCCGGACTATCCGCTTCCACGACCACGCTGATCACTTTAGAACCGCCGAATTTTTCGCGGATGAACACATCCGACTTGACAATATCCGTATCCGCCCTGAAGTATTCAACGAAAATATTATCAATGACAAGCCTGCTTGCCCCGACTAATGAGACAATCACGATGACTAGCGTGAAAAAGAGGACGATCTTGTAATGAGACGTGATTTTGGTAAAAAACGCAGCCATACGATGACTTGTGCGCACCATTACATCCGCGTCAGCCGCAGATTTTATACGCAGTTTATGCAATGCCTTTGGTCCGCGTATGACAAGAAGCGCAGGCGTAAGCAAGACCGCAATGAGAAACGATGAGGCTACCCCAAACGCGGAGAATACGCCGAATTCGCGGATGGGCAGGACATTGGTCCAGCAAAATGCAGTAAAACTTACAAAGGTGGTGAGCGCGGCGAGAAAAACGGCTTTCCCCAGCTTCTTGACCAATCTTATGACAAACTCCGTATGTTCCCCGCGGGTCATACCCTCAACGCCGTCCGCTTCTTTAACATAGTGAATGACAAGGTGAAGCGCGTAAGATGAACCAACCGCAATGAGGACGACAGGCAGAACAGTTGAAATAACCGAGAGTCTAACACCGAAAAGCGGCATCGCGCCCATTGACCAGATGACGGCGATACATACAGATAAAACCGCCAGAGCCACAAAACCGATGCGCCGCAGGGGAACAAACAGCACAGCAAGGGTTACAAGAACGACGAGAGGCACAAGCGTCGTCAAATCCGCATGAGTAGCTTCGTTTATAGTTGCGCTTATGACAGGCAGACCGGTAACATAGACCTCCGCTGTTCCATCGAACATTTCATAGGCTCTGTCCCGTATTTCCACGAAACTATTGACTACTTCCGGGTCGCCCGACCGTTCAGAGTCAATATCCAGAGGCACATAAATCTGAGTCGCCGTAAAATCGTCTGAAACAAGCGACCGCTTGTACATATCCCATGAAGAGAGTCTGCGTTTCAGCTCTGCAATCTCCGCAGGCGTTCCCGCAAAGTCGTCTCCCACTAGCTTTTCCACCACGATCATGTCGTCCTGGCTTGAGATATAGTCGGTAGTCATTATGGAGTTGACGCTACCCACGATGTCAATCATACCGATACGGTCGGTATATTCTTTTATACGCTGAAGAAACTCTCGGTCAAACACATCGCCGAATTTCCTTTCAAGCCCCACGAGTATAAACAGCGAACTCCCGAATGTGTCGTCTATATATCTGGACTGCTCCAACGCCTCGTCGTTTGACGGCACAAAACGCAGATTATTATTGTCAAGTTGCAGCTTTGGCAGTTGCAGGGCGAAAAAAGCCGTAATCACAGCGAGTATTCCCACGATAAGCCAGGGACGCCGATATATATTGCTCCAATTTCTTAAAAAATTCATACGCTTATTTTATCAGTAATAAGAAGAAATAAAAAGAGGAAGTTTGCAGCACCGCTGGTCCCTGTATCTCTGCGAAATTAACCGTTATCTACGGGGAATTGACCTGCGTTTATGAGAATTCTCGACGAATTTATAAAAAGGAAAAAGGAGGCGTCGGGCGCAGGAGAGGCTTGATATTTTTTGAACCATATTCTCTCTAGCGCACCCTTACTCTGCACGGAGAGCTGTCAGCTATCCCCGTCTGCCAGTAAGTTATCTGTCCGCCACCACACGAATTTGACCGTCCATTCGCTTACCAGCATGGCGGAGAGAATACCCTCTGTTGACAGATCAAAGGCGTTGAACTGAAGTTCGTCCGGGTTTACCTTTATGGAAGTTTGTATTTGCCTTTCCGATGAATTCTGCGTGTCTAAAATCGCCAAGGCATAGCCTGTTTCTTCGGGGAAAGAGAGAAACAGGTTCTCGTTTCCCGCCGCTCCCAGCAATGAATAAGGTACTCTGACGACTGTCTTGCGATTGACCTGGGTCCAGGTTATCTCATAGAGGGGCGCTTCTATGGTTTTTTCGTAAGAGCCGTCTTCCACGTTCATCATCCAGATGACGGAACTGTCAATCTCATTGCCCGCACGGGTCTTTGTGGATTCATCAAACATGACGCGGTAGTAATCGACTTTCATGTAGAGTTTCCGCGCATCCGGCACAGCTATAATGCCGTCTAAAGAAGCGAAAACTAACTCTCTGCGGTCTGCAGGAACGGGGACTGAATCATTCTTGATTTTGATGAGGTAGAGCAGCACGCCCTCCGCATCAAACCAATAGACGTTCCAGCCTGTTGGGAGATGGCACACAACCGCAATATCGTCATCTTGTGAGGTGAAAAGCCCTTTGATGTGGGGGAAAGGACTGCCGCCCAGACCTTCTTGCCCCAAATATTCCATGAAACGTCCTTCTTCATCAAAATGGAGCACCACACTGTCAAGGACTGCCCCGCTTTCTTCATCGATAGTATGTCGTTCATCAGGAAGACGGTCTTCGGCGTATAGATGCTTGCGAGAATCTACAGTGATTCTGCCCGGTTTTTGCAGAGGATAGGTAAAAGCCCATCGCGTTACGGCTTTGCCGTTCTCTTTCGGTTTGAGCGTGAGGGGGGCAGGGTTGGTTTCGTCATTATAAATCATAGACAAGACGTCACCATAGGAGTTACAGCGGATTATCTTCTGTCCGCCGCCATCTGATATGTAAAAAATACCGTCCCGCATACAGATTCCCCCTCCGCTCCTCCCGCGGTCGTCTCCTTGGTTATAAAAAGCTATTTCGTCTTCGAGCCGTCCTATGCCCAGGCTGAAAAGGTCTTCCCGCACAATGGATTCATCAGCCTCTTGTCGGCAGGCAACAGCGGATAGTAGGACAAGCAAAAATGCAAATGGTTTTAGAAGTTTTAGAAAAGGTAAAAAATTCATATACCTATTATTGACATGAAAAGGAGGATTGTCAACCGCAGGAAGCGGGGAAGGATTCGACTCCGACGGATATTCATTTTTTCAAAATACCGCCTGAAAATCAAAGCAAATCACAAACTAATCCCTTATAAACAGCGGAGGATTGATATGAGAATATTGCAATCATTAGCCGCGTTAGCTCTCTTGACAAGCGCGGTCGTCTGCGGATGCGACAATGGAAATAGTTCGGTTTCATCGGTGCCTGACGGTGAGAAGAAGGGACGTATTATCATCCCTTTACCCAAGAACTCGGTGCAGGACGCGCGGAGTATTGAACTTGGAACAGCTCAGGCTTATACGAACTTTTATGAGGCCGTCTTCATAAATGATAACGCAACTCTGTCTGTAACAGCCGGAGCGGGAGTGGAACAAATCGAGGCAAACGTTGTGGAAGGCGTTTACACGATACTACTTGCCGCGGGTTATAAGTCGGGTTTGACAGCGCCCTTGCTGCTAGGGAGCGGCTATGTCCAAGGACAAGCTATCAATGACGGCGAGAATATCGTGGAGATTACCCTCAAGACGATAGCCGTCGACATTATCGCACCAGCGGAAGTTGTTCAGAACAAAATTTTTACTATGCAGATTGACGTTGACACGAAAAACCCCCTCATCACGCTTACCACCCTTCCCTTATCTTTTAACCCGACGGCGGCGGGCGTTAGAACAGAGCGTACCGATTTCAGCAATAACGGCACCGTCTATACCTGGATGTATGAGGTCGGCGCTCCGTCGACAACAGGCAGTATCAAGGTATTTATCGCACATTCATTCAGCATTGTTTCGAAATCAAACTGGTATATAGGATACTACAACGCCAATAATAACCACTTCAGCGAGGTCAAAGATAATTACCAGAAAACGATTACCATCATTGCAGATGATAATCTGCCGAAGGTGAATCTTGTTATAGGATGGGAAACTTAGCCTATTAAGCAAAGAGGGCTTTCCCAAAACATGCCCATGTGGACTAGTTCTAGGAAAAGCCCTCTTGAATTTACTTGAGGACAGCCCTTTTAACCGCTTTTTAATGCTCTTTCCAGCAGCAGGGTCTTGGTGGGTTGTCCGCACACTTCAGGTGGACCGAAGTACTGAATGGCGCCCGGAAACAGATAGCACGTATTAACCGCCCAATGTTCCCGTTGCGCGGCGAAAGTTTTAAAAGGAACGCTGTCAAGTTCCACGAGCGCCTTCTTGATGACCGGCTTCTTGATGCCGTGCCGTTGTTCCATATTCATCATCATAGTAAGCGGGATGCCGCCCGCGATCCATTGTTCCGCAGGCGCGGTGAGGTTTCTCACACTGGAAATATAGCCTGTAAGCCCAGTCGCAATCAACATGAAGGCGGTGAACCCTAAACTGTAGCAGTAGTCTGCATCGAAGTTAGACGGCGCTGCGCATCTGCCCTCGTACCCAAAGAAATGCCCGTACGTTGAAAACTTTCCTTTGTAAACGCCTTGTTTTTTGAGTTCTGCAAGCCGTTTTTCCGTTACGCTGATGAGGAGCTTTTCCGTGTCAATACGGGAGACCTGTACGTTGCCGTGAGGGTCCCTGTCCAACAATAACTGTTCGGCGATTTGCGTGGGCAGGTTCTTGAGCAGGTTATAGGATGCTTCCGAGATGTAACTGTCCAGAAAGTAGAGCCTCTCGATAAAAGAGTCTATCTTTGCGAATTCATGTCCGTAAACGCCCATTGTATCGTTTAATTCTTCGATGAGCTTCTTCATCTCCGGCATGAATTCTATCAGCCCTTCGGGAATAAGAATCACGCCGAAATTATCGCCTTGGTCTGCCCGCTTCACCACAGCGTCTGTGATGGTGTTAATCACTTGGGACAGAGACATCTGTTTGGCTTGGATCTCTTCAGATATAAAACAGATGTTTGGATGAGTCTGTAGGGCACACTCCAGGGCGATGTGGCTCGCTGAACGTCCCATGAGCTTGATAAAGTGCCAGTATTTTCTGGCGCTGTTCGCATCCCGCTCAATGTTGCCGATGAGTTCACTGTAGGTCTTGACCGCGGTATCAAAACCGAAACTGGTCTCGATGTACTCGTTTTTCAGGTCCCCATCAATGGTTTTGGGGCACCCGATAACCTGAATGGAAGAGCCGTTCTCCACGAAATACTCTGCTAAAAGCGCCGCGTTTGTGTTGGAGTCGTCTCCGCCAATGATAACAATCGCGTTGAGACCGAGATCCTTTGCGGTTTTGAGGCTTGCCGCAAACTGGTCAGGCGTTTCAATTTTTGTCCTGCCGGAACCAATAATGTCAAAACCGCCGGTGTTTCGGTATTGCTCTATGGTTTCCGCAGTCAGAAGCGTCCATTTATTCTCAATAAGCCCTGAGGGACCGTTCAAGAAACCGAATAGTTGCGATTCTGCGCTACCTTTTTTCAGCCCGTCGAAAAGTCCTGCGATGACGTTGTGTCCGCCAGGCGCCTGTCCGCCGGACAGAATGACGCCGACGCTTATTTTCTTGCCGACGTCTGAATTTTTCCCCTTTTCAAAACCCACTATAGGCTTGCCGTAGGTATTTCTGAAAAAGAGTTTTAGATCCCCCTGATCACTGACAGCCTCCGTGGTCTCTCCTCGTTTCAGCACGATATTCTCAAGCTCTTCTCGTAATATGGCGGGGAGTTTCGGATTATAGGCGTAACGCGCCCTTTGTAAATGTGAAATTTCCATTCTGTCTCCTTGTTTCATGTTATTATCTATAATAAAGTGAAAGACGACGCAATTGCAAGGGCTTGAAAAGAAGAAAAATAATTCTGGCAATTATATATAAACCGCAATCACGGAACATAAAAGAGCAAATTTGGAACAGCACGACAAATAAGAAACTTGTATATTATTCATTAAGGAAGGCGGCACATTGGATTATATCGAAATTTTACAGGAAATGTTACGGTACATCGACGCAAACATCGTTGAAGAATTGAGCGTTAAAAAATTGGCGGCCCGGGCGGGTTTCTCTCCATATCATTTTTGCAGGGTATTTCAATGGGAAGTCGGTTATTCGCTTATGGAATATGTACGGAATAGGCGGCTCGCTTACGCCGCGTCTGAACTTGCTTCAGGACGAAGGATAGTTGATATAGCTCTTGATTACGGCTTTGAGACACATTCAGGGTTCTCAAAAGCGTTCCGCCGTTATTTCGGCTGTTCCCCGGAAAAATACCGTGAACACGCCTCGTTCGATATTCCAAAGCTGCCTGTCCTTAAAAAAACTAAACAATATATAACTGGAGGTATTGTAATGGAACCAAAGATGTTAAAGAGAAAAGCTATTAAGCTTGCGGGCTTTGCTCTTACCACAAGGACAAGGGACGGGGAAAACCAAAGGGAAATCCCGAAATTTTGGCAGGACTATATGTCCGATGGAAGAATGGAAAAATTGCACGGCGAATCTTTCCTTAAGAGTCACGTGGAATACGGGGCTTGTTTTTTCGAGAATCCCGAAAACGGCGAATTTGTGTATGTCATCGGCGTTGAAGTAAAAGAAGGCCATGCCATTCCTGAAGGGTATCATGTCTGTACTGTGCCCGAAGCCCTGTATGCAGTATTCACAACGCCCCCTGCCGATGAGTCGAATCTTGTCTCTGCGATTCAAGGGACATGGAATTACATTTATTCCGAATGGTTTCCCCATTCAGGGTATGAATTTGACAGTAACGGAATCGACTTTGAATGCTACGATGAACGTTGTATGGCTAAGACAGGGAAGGTCATTGACGTCTACATCCCTGTTGTAAAGAAACAGCTTGGGTAAAAAGACAAAGAGGGCTGTCCGGTACGCCTGGCGGCCCTGTACATACCGTATAGGGAAAAGTAATGTTGTATAAAATCATTGAGCTTATTACAAAATGGCTAAACCAGTATCCTTTCGGAAGGACAGTGGAGACAAAAAAATGTTCAAATTGCTTACGAAGAGTCGAGTTAAGTTATGTGAAATGTCCTTATTGCGGATGTGATGATTTTTTATATAATGACGCATGATGTAATAATACTATAGTTTTATGTAAATCAATTCATGGGAGCGGAACCGGCTCACCAAAAAACACCGTTGGGTCTCCGAGAATAGTCAGGTATGCTTTCTACTCGCCCGGCTCGTCCTCTATCCAGTATGCGCACGCCTCTTCCTCGTCCATTGGTCCCTCTGATCGGCTGATGCTCCCATCGTCTTTATTCGCATAGTATTCAAACGCATAGGTCGGTTCCGGCGGATGATTCTCTATTTATTTGCTCTAGCGTATATTCCCCTCGCGTTGCTCTCGGCATATATTTTCGTTCCAGTGAAGCCCTTATTTCTTTAGCCTTACCAGAGACCTATCCTCTCACTGAAAGTTAATTCTTACAGTGAAATCCGCCATGAGACAGTCATGAACCAATTTTCGAAATTCTGGACTAGATCCTCCGAAGAGACCTTGAAGGTGAAACGACTATGGTTTCTGTAAAGGGAAGATGAAAGTGAAAGGTTCCAAAGAGATTTTTTTTCATCTTGAATGAGATAGCCTGTTTTCGCGGACAAGAGGAATAATCGTAACCTGTACGATACATCGCCCGAAAGTTTGATAGATTTCCATTTGCTTGCTGCATCTATGAGAGGATAAGGGAAAGGCGCTTGGGACCAAGAGAGAGACGAAAGGCTGATAGAAAAGAATGTGCGGAATTTCCAGAGGTTGAGACCAGCTATCGCCTCATAGTCGTCTAAAATGGGTACTTTTGAGGCGTTTCTCGTGAGGTTAAAAGAAACGCGGGAAAATTGCACGGGTGCATTTCTGAATACCGGAAATCGATAGTAGAATTCGCCTGATCCGCGTTCAAAATCACCGCCAAAATGTCCGGCTCTTATATTTGTTCCTATGCGGAAAAGTGCATTGTTTTTGCCGAAGTATTCAAATTTCGCGGCGTATCTGAAGCCACCGCCGGGTTCAGCGCCGTCCCGCCCTACGTAACGCTCGCTCACACCGTCCCCGGCAAAGGAAACCGCCCATGGCAGGCTTGCCCGGCTTGTTTTACCCCCGAAGCGAACTCCGATATTCGCGTAGATACCGTGGCCAAAAGCAAAAGTCTCGGAGTTAGCAAAATCCATAGCTAAGATGAATAAAGGGCTTGAGAACACTGTGCCTACGCCAAAGATTCGAAATTCACGCGGCGGCAGAGGCGGCTCTTTAGAAAACCATGTGCTTGCAGTTCTAGGCGGAAGTTCTTTGTCTGTATAAAAACCTTCAAGTCGAAAAGTTTTCTTGTCTCTAAAATCGGCTGAAACACCGCCTCCAAATGCCGCATTAGAGTCATTGTCCAATGACACGGAAGCGAATCCGCTGAAAATCCCGATTTTCGTGCTTTTGAGATAAAGATAACTTGATGGGTTTTTTGAGGATGGTTCTATCTTTATGTCGCTTACCGTGGGGGCGTGGTTTTCTGCAAACGGCGCAGTGCGCACCCATGGATTTTTGATACGCGCTGGCAGTCCCCATTCATCAAGTACTCCGTAAAGTAGACGGGATGCTGTAGGTATGTGGTAGATTCCCATCAAAAGATTTGTATGTGCGTTGTCGGGCACCCACGGCCGCAAGGAACGTCTGTCGAGCAGTCCGACTCGGAAAGAAAATATCTGCCAAAACAGAGATGCGTCTACACGTTCTGCAAGAATGTCGGTTTCCTTTTTCATATTCCAATTCCAAGAGCCAGAAAAAGTAAGACCAAATTTCTTTTCTTCGGCGAAAAGCTGCCGTGGCAGAATAGAAAACGCCGACAATACGGCATAGAAAATCCATATATGTTTCATGCCTTCTATATGGCGGCGCCATGAGAATTGCTTGAGGAATGGCGGCTGTGAGGCAAATTATTCAAGAAATAAAGAGTCCATGCCACAGAGCGGCAGGGTCTCGAAGAAACAGATATTCCATAAATTTATGCCTCAGAGAGATGGTTCACTTGAAAAGAGACTCCACTGTCCCTCGTTTGGCGGGAACAGACAGGTTGTTAGTCATTCTTATCAGAAAGCCGCCTAACGTTCCAGATATTTGCGACGGTTTGACTGTATGGATAAGGACTTTGCGGAGCAAAGGTCATGTCTGGCAAAATGTGGGTGGAATGAGCCGTGAGAAGGAGCGCAACGACTGACCTAGGCGAATGGAGCCCCGAGTCACTCTAGCGGCGAAGTGCAGACAGGATTGTTATGTGCAGCGGGTGGCGTATACTATTATTTTAATTTTTTATGGTTTTTAATTTTTTCTTTAAGTATATAAAATATGTTTATACCAGTGCCATAAAGATTTATTATAGCAACTGGCCAACTATTAATGAATAAACCATAAATAAAA
The DNA here is from genome assembly GCA_031255285.1 of Treponema sp. Lineage (GTDB taxonomy): Bacteria > Spirochaetota > Spirochaetia > Treponematales > Breznakiellaceae > JAIRKH01. The sequence continues at coordinate 10,657 of JAIRSU010000104.1, forward strand.
AAACAAATTGACCCAGACAAGTTAAAAATTCGAAAATAAAAGCCTCCTTTAATAGTTATTGATATTGCTACTAAAATTGAAGCTAGATAACCAATAAATTCAATCATTAAAGACTCCTTTTTTATGAACCGAATTGTGAATATAATGTTTTCTTTTTATCTTTTTTCAAGTCTTTTATTTATATTTCATATTGCTTTTATCATTTTTTCAAACTAGCCTTATCCACAAAACAGGACGAACGCCGCCTATACATTTGCCATCGCCGATATTGCCTTTCAATATATTGTTGCCTTGAATACCTATATTACCATCACCGTGTATGTACACGGCCTTTACACCAACACGACCGGGCGACCGAAGCCACCACCATGAAGCCCATTTTTTCCCTTCTGGCTTTGCTATCCGCTTGCTGTTGTTTTCATCCTTTCTTTCAAACCAGTATCTTTGATTTTTTCCCGGGCTATACAGTTTCGAACTGCTGTCACCAAAATATCGGCATACCGCTTCCTTGATGCTTAATAAAAATATACGGTCTTTTGTTTCTTTACCACCGGTTGTGCCATACCATTGATTATCCGGGTTTTTATTCACTGACGGTATTATTTTTGCTTTATCAATTTCGGTGAACTTATCATAAAATTCTCCGTTAAGATATTTTCTTAACTCACAGTCAGCCCATGTTATACCAACATACCTGTCATGGTAGGGACGCTCTTCTATAATTTCTTCAGTTATAATTAGAGCCGATTCTTTTCGAATGTCAAGCACTCGCCATTCGTATCTGCCAAATGCTATTTTATCCCCTGTTTGCATGGATGTCGTCTTCAGCCTCCGTCTCGTTCACAAAATCCATATTATAACGCACCGCCCCGTGGTCTCTGAATATCCTGGCTCTTGTAATGCGGATTGCCAAAATACAACAATTCTCATCTTTTTCGTTATTAGCATGGTCGTACCATTCAGCAAAAGCCGTACGAAGTTTCGTCCTTAATTCAGCGTTTTTCGGCTCTAATACCCAGCCGAGATTTTCACCTGTTCCATTTCCTGAAATCCCCTCGAAACAGACCGCAAATGAAACCTCATGGTTTTTGGCTATCTGTCGCATTTTAATTGATTTCGCCGAAGTAATAACATAAAACACACCGTCTTCGTAATAAGCGTCTACATCACGAACATAGGGACAGGGTTTTCCGTCAGCGGCGGGTTCCAGAGCTACAGTCGCAAGGGAGATGACATTATCCTTGCCGTCGCCGCAGCTCTCTTCGATTAATTTTAACCCGTCTTCATATCTGTTCATTTGTAAGTCCTCCATAAAAATATTCTATCCCATTTGTTATTTTATTTCAACTATCCCCTATATTATTAACAATAAATTCAGGTTTTTATTTCGCCTGATGTCTCGACTGTTTACGACGGTTTGGCTGGATGGATAAGAATTTTGCACAACAAAGCCCATGTCTGGCAAAATGTGGGTGGAGGAAGGCGCCGAAGGCGGCGAAGCAGTTACGGTCTTGTTATGCAAGGTGTTTTTGCTTTATAATATACAATTTCGTTTCCTTATTAGGAAAGTATTCTCATATATTATAACTATCCTGTCTATATTGCTCCATTGAAACCATTAAATAAATTAAAGTATCATATACTGGAGGCGAGTGTCTGTCAGATATTTATAATTATAGCAATCTATTATCAGTACGCCTGCTTGTTTAATCTCCCGTTTTTAGGGTATATTTGACCAAATGACGTTAGAAACCCGTCTATGGGTCGGTGTTGACGTAGGTTCAACCACAGCAAAAATCGTCGCTGTAGACCCGTACACAAATAAAATCCTCTTCTCCCGATACACCAGACACAACGCCCGACAAACGGAGACTGTCCACGTCCTATTAGCGGAAGCTTTTGCGCGATTCCCAGACGTGGTTTTCCACGCCGCTGTATGTGGAAGCGGCGGCAAGGGTGTAGCGTCCACACTTAACGTCCCTTATATACAGGAAGTCGTAGCTAATTCCATTGCAGTACGTATCCTCTACCCAAAGACGCGAGTTGCTGTGGAACTCGGCGGGCAGGACGCCAAGATAGTCTTCTTCTACTATGACAAAAACAAAGACAAACTTATCGCGTCTGATATGCGTATGAACGGCGCATGTGCGGGCGGGACAGGCGCATTCATAGACGAAGTCGCATCCCTCTTGAAGATACCGGTGGAGCAATTCGAGAGCTATGCGGCACGAGGAACTTTTGTCTACGAAATCTCCGGACGATGCGGCGTATTCGCTAAAACTGACGTTCAGCCTCTGCTCAACCAAGGCGCTCGAAAAGAAGACGTTGCGCTCTCTACATTCCACGCAGTTGTGAGACAGACCATAGGCGGGTTGGCGCAAGGACTGGAACTCAAACCGCCTATCGCGTTTGAAGGCGGACCTCTCACTTTCAATCCTACTCTGGTCCGCGTGTTCGCCGAGCACCTGAACCTTACCGAGACAGATGTGGTCATCCCAGAGTCGCCTGAAACCATCGTAGCGCGCGGCGCGGCATTGTCCCTCGGCGACCTATTCGTGGATGCACCAACACTCTTAACCCGAACCGCCGTAAATAAGCTCTTGAGCAGAGAACCTCTAGCCGCGGACGACCAGCCTAAAAGAAAATGGTTCGCCAACAGCGCGGAAAAGTCCGAGTTCTATAAGAGGCACAGAATAGAGAACGTCAAAGTCGGGCACGAACCTTCGGAAATGGCAATTCCCAAGAACGTCTACCTCGGCATCGACGCTGGTTCCACAACCACAAAATTCGCGCTTTTAGACGAGGATGAAGCTGTCGTCGAAACCTTTTATTCAAACAATAACGGAGATCCGCTCAACGTTGTCAGGGCAGCACTACTGCAACTCAATGAAAAAAATCGCAGGAAGCCTTATATCCGTATCGCCGCAGTCGGGACCACAGGCTATGGAGAACAACTATTCTACAAGGCGTTCTCCGCGGATTTTCACACGGTCGAGACCGTGGCGCACGCTGCGGCTGTGCGCAAGTACGCGCCCGGCGCGACCTTTATTCTGGATATAGGCGGGCAGGATATGAAAGCCATAACCATTGAGCGGGACGTAGTAACAGATGTCGCGCTCAATGAGGCGTGTTCTGCTGGATGCGGCTCGTTTTTGGAGAATTTCGCAAGCTCTCTCAATATACCGGTAGAGGAAATCGCGGACGCTGCGTTCTCCGCAAAGACCCCTGCGGAACTAGGAAGCCGCTGTACAGTCTTTATGAACAGCAGAATCATCACAGAACAGCGTAACGGTAAGCAAGCCGACGACCTCATGGCTGGACTCTGCCGTTCAATCATTGAGAACGTGTTCACCAAAGTCGTACGCGTACCGAATTTCGCCATGCTAGGCGATAAAATAGTGGTTCAAGGCGGAGTCTTCAAGAACGCCGCGGTCCTGCGCGCCTTGGAGCAGTACATCAATCGCCCTGTGGTCCGTGCGCCCTTCCCCGGTGAAATGGGCGCTATAGGCGCCGCTCTGCTCACCAAAAAATACGTAGAAGACCAGATGAAATGTACGTCCACAGCGTTCCGCAGCCGATTCATCGGACTTGACGCAATGAAAGATTTTAAGTACAAGCAAGGCGGGGAGTCCGTATGTCCGTTCTGCGCCAATCACTGCGTCAGAACCCTGCTTACCTTTTTCAATGGCACAACCTACGTTACCGGCGCTCGATGTAAACGCGGCGAAGTTGTCGGAGACCCCGCGGACGCCAATATTCGCAAAGAAGTCAAGCGTCTCACCGAACAACTGGAAGCCGCGCCCGACCTGTTTAAACTACGGGAGCAGCTACTCTTTAAAGACTATAACTTCAAGCGTGTCAGCCCTGAAAAGAATATCCTCATAGGATTGCCCCGAAGCCTTGAATTCTGGGATTCTATGCCGTTTTGGACCACGTTTTGGCGAGCCTTGGGCTTTAATATTAAGATTTCCCGCCCTAGCGACCGCAGACTCTTTGAGCAAGGCTTGCCCTTCGTAGCGTCTGACACCATCTGCTTCCCGGCGAAACTCGTACACGGGCATATCCGTGACCTTGCGGATGCGCGTGTTGACCATATCTTCATGCCTATGCTGATACGCATGCCTTCGGAAAACAGGGAACCTTTGAGCGACTATACCTGCGCTGTGGTGAAAGGGTACCCGCTCGTCGTTGAATATTCGGATGACCCAGCGGAACGGTGGGGCGTTCGCTTTGACCGTCCTCTATTCCATTGGTTCAAGCCCAAAGACAGAACTCGTCAGATTTGTGATTTTATGCAAAAAACGTTTGCTATACCTCGCTCCGTTGTACAAAAAGCAATCGCGCAGGGGGATGAGGCGCTGACTTTGTTTCGAGAGACGCTGACCGCGGCTGCGGCGCGGGTTATACAAGATAAAGAGTGGTCTCTGAAAGCCGACGACTCTGCTGATGAGACTTTTGCGGTTGTGCTTGCCGGGCGTCCCTACCACAACGATGAGATGGTAAACCACGACCTTTCGAAATGTTTCGCACGACAGGGGATTCCCGTGTTAACGGTCGACTCACTGCCAGGAGTCAATACCGTTGACCTGACGCGGAGTCGCGCTGAAATTGTCAATAATTTCCATGCGCGTATGTTGGCGGCCGCAGTGATAGCCGCGGAGGAGCCGTGCCTTGAATACGTACAAATCGTGAGCTTCGGGTGCGGACACGATGCAGTTTTGACCGATGAAATCATCCGCATCTTGAATGAAATCTCAGGCAAATCGCCTCTAATTCTCAAGCTCGACGAGAGTAGAGCGACTGGACCTCTTAACCTACGCATAAAATCCTTCATCGAGACAGTGAAGACCCGCCGTTTGAAAGAGAAGACAGCCAAGAGCGTACGGCGCCTCAAGGATCCGTATCCAGTGAAATTCTTGCGGTCTGATTGGAAGAATAAGACCCTGCTGATTCCCAATGTGTCGCGGGCTTTTTGCCAAGTGGTCAGTGCGTCCATTGCGCGGCAAGGTTTCTCTGTGGAGCCTTTGCCTATGGGCGGACAGGAGTCAATCAAACTCGGAAAAAAGTATGTGCATAACGACGTCTGTTTCCCAGCCCAGATGAACATCGGCGAGGCGCTTTCCGTTTTGGAGAGCGGCCGCTACAAGCCCGAAGACGTGGTTATCGGCATGGGTAAGTATCAGTGCGACTGCCGCCTCGCGCAATATGCTGGGCTTGCCCGCAAAGCGTTTGATGCCGCAGGTTTCTCTCAGACACGGATTATCACGACCGACAAGCTCGACACAAAAAATATGTTCCCAGGCTTCAAGCTCGGATTTCTTTTTGAGATTCGCGTATTGTGGGGCATAGTTGCGTCAGACGCACTGGAGTCCCTGCGCCTGAAAATCCGCCCTTACGAGGAGAACCATGGAGAGACCGACCAAGTCTTTGAGAAAACGATGACGAACATTGCGGAAGGATTAGCAGAAGAGGGGATACACGGTGCGGTAAAAGCGTTCAAGGCAGGAATTGACGACTTCTGTAGAATACCTTACAACAAGGACATTGAAAAGACGAAAGTGTTGATAACAGGTGAATTCCTGCTGAATTTCCACCCAGGCTCTAATTTTGAGATTGAGAGATATCTGGAGAGGAACAAGATGGAAGTAGTTCTGCCGCGTTTGACCGACGTCTTCTGGCGGAATTACGTACGGATGCAGTCTGAAATGCGGGATTTTCATGTAAGTCTGCCGTTTGTGGACGCACTCACCGCGTATATAGGGAATGGATTATTCGCCTTTGTGGTGGATACGCTTGAAAGATTCGCACGAAAGCATCCACTGTTTGAGCCGTCCATGCGCCTGCCCGCGCTCGCCGAGACTGCGAGTCCCATCATGCACAAGACCTTTACCTCTGGCGAGGGTTATCTTATTCCCGGAGAAATCATTCACCATGCACAACGCGGGGTTCGTTCCTTTGTCATCCTCCAGCCCTTTGGCTGTCTGCCCAACCACATCTCTGGACGCGGGGTGGTCAAAAAGTTAAAAGAGATGTTTCCGCATATCCAAATCTTACCGCTTGATTACGACCCAGATGTGAGTTTTGCCAATATCGAGAATCGTTTGCAGATGCTCATCATGAACGCGAAAGAAAAGTAAACTACCTGTCCGCGCCCGTGTCTGGCACCGGGGTGTCGGACACCGTATCCGCTGGATATTTATAATTTTGCGCAGAATTTTATTCATAATCGGGAGGTTAATATCAACCATGTATCTCAAGAATTTGCGGCTTGCAAGTGAATAATTTTTGTTTAAGGAGTTTAAAATGTATCAGAAGAAACGATGGAATATCAAGTGGTCTTTGTGTTTTATTGCGTTTGTATCTTTTGCTGTTTTAGGTTGTAATCAACCAACAAATCCGGAAAAAGTTCCGCCACAGCCGCCTCCGCCGAGTCCTTCATGGACACCGAAGGATGGGTATATCAATATACCGTTAAATGAATTGGATCCGGTTGCTTTCTATGGCTCTGAAGTCGGTTACATGGGTGAGTATTATACTTTAGGTCCAAAAACTATTTATATAGACGGTACCCTTTCAGCGGCAATCGTTGATTCCTACCCCTATGTGTACAGTTCTTTTGTTGAAGCGGCTACAGATTTCAGTGACGGGACCGCAGAGGAACCTATGAGGGTATTGATAGCCCCTTGGGTTTACTGGTGTGATGACCGGGACGATCCTGTAATTGCCGGTACGGAAGGTAAAAGTCTCTACGGAATGGAAATTGAGAAAGCATGGTTGCGACTTGAAGGATTAACGAACGATCCCGGTAACGTAATACTCTGTGGTAACAGGGGGCAATACAACGGTTCTCAGGGAAACTGGACTCTTTTCAGGATTCAGGGAGACGGATTGTATGTTCAGAATCTTACCATCGCTAATTATTGCAGTGTTGATCTGGTCTATCCCCTGAACCATGAACTTGATTATCCCCGGCGAAGTACGGCTAATCCTCAAGCCCAGCTAGTAAGTTATTCCGGTGATAAGGTTATTGCACGAAACGTCAACTTTATAAGCCGTCTTAACCTGATGCCCATTAACGGGGGAACCCGGACTCTTTATGAGAATTGCCACTTTGAATGTACCGATGATGCTATCAACGGGAACGCCGTATACCTGAACTGCGATTTTGATTTCTATGGGGGTAAGCCGGCGGGCGGATTGAACGGTTCGGTATTTCTAAA
>JAIRSU010000032.1 GCA_031255285.1 Treponema sp.
TGCGGCAGCCTGAAGCCGGAAATCAAAGCGGATATTCAAAAGCGGTTTGGAAATAGCGTTGTCTAGAGAACTTGAACTGGCGGCGGCGCATTTCATGCGAGACGGATATGCGGTCGCATTACATGCGGATCGCATGTAATGCGCGGCGCGTCATGCGCCGCGTGACGCGCGTGTAAACGCGGTGTTTAAACGCGGGGCGAGTTCCATGAAAGCGGCCGTTGGCCGCAGGAACCGCCGCGAAAAGGGAAGATACTGCGTCCAGAAAGGCGCGAGGACGACAGGTTGGAAAGTAATCATAACTGTTTTTACTCCGCATCGGATGGTACTAGTAGTCCAGTAATCTATAAGAAACAGGCATTTAATCCTAACAGTTAATCTTAATCACACAACAGTTAAAGAGTTTTTTATAGATAATGCAGACGTGTCTGCCGCTATTTCCAAAAGAAAATAATCAAAACGGCGCTGAGCGTCTGACGGCTTCTTACAACGGGCCTGCTTCAAAATTGAATGAAGTAGGCTTTTTTATTAGGGTCAACACGAACGTCTGACAACTTAGCTTTTGTATAGCTATTACTAGCGCGTATTTGTACGGTTTGTCTTTATTGCCGCCCTTGGGTTCGCATGGGGAAAGGAAGGGGCTAATAAATTCAGAATTTTCTTTTTTAGGACTTGACGAGAAGCCAATAAAAGTAAACAATAGAGAGAACATACGTGATGTTAAACGCCGTTTAACATGGTATGTAAAACGATTAAACAAGAGGAGTATATATGAGTATTATCGACTATGTAGAAGCGCGTGAAATTCTTGATTCGCGGGGAAATCCTACTATTGAAGTAGAGGTGCTCTTGGACGATGGCTGCAGGGGGCGCGCCGCGGTTCCCTCTGGGGCGTCTACCGGCGAGCATGAGGCGGTTGAATTGCGGGATGACGACAAGAGTCGCTATCTTGGCAAGGGCGTTCTTAAAGCAGTGGAAAATGTGAATAACGTCATCGCGGATGAAATCACCGGCTTTGACGCTTTGGACCAGATAGATGTGGATCGTACCATGATTGAGATCGACGGTACGGAAAACAAGGCGAAGCTTGGGGCTAATGCTATTCTCGGCGTGTCCATGGCAACGGCGCGGGCGGCCGCTAAATCTCTCGGTATCTCGCTCTACAAGTACCTTGGCGGTATACACACTAATCTTTTGCCGGTGCCGATGGCGAACATCATCAATGGCGGTAAACATTCCGACAATAAGGTTGACTTTCAGGAATTCATGGTTATGCCTATTGGGGCGGAGTCTATACGCGAAGCAGTGCGATGGACCGCCGAAGTGTTCCATCATTTGAAAAAACTGTTAAAAGACGCGGGCAAGAATACCGCAGTCGGCGATGAGGGCGGGTTTGCGCCGGATATCGCCAACGAGGAAGCCCTCCAGTTTATCGTCAAGGCGATTGAGAAAGCCGGTTATAAGGCTGACAGGGAACAATTCGGCATTGCTATGGACTGCGCCAGTTCCGAGCTTTTTGATGAAGGCGGTAAACAAGGCTACAAATTCTGGAAATCTAACCCAGATAAGCTATTCACTGCGGATGAAATGATCGCCCTCTATGCGGACTGGGTTAATAAGTACCCGATTGTATCCATTGAAGACCCGTTGGATCAGGACGACTGGGAAGGCTATGTGAAGATGACCAAAGCCCTTGGTTCGAAAATCCAAATCGTGGGTGACGACTTCTTTGTTACAAACACGAAACGCCTTGAGCGCGGTATCAAAGAAGGCTCGTGCAACAGCATCTTGATTAAGGTGAATCAGATTGGTACGGTAACTGAGACCTACGAAGCTGTCGAAATGGCTAAACGCGCAGGTTATACCGCAGTCGTGTCCCATCGTTCGGGTGAGACTGAAGATTCTTTTATCGCAGACTTAGTAGTAGCATTGGAAACTGGTCAAATCAAGACTGGCTCCATGAGTAGAACCGACCGTATCTGCAAATACAACCAGCTTATGCGGATTGAAGACGAGCTTGAAGGCGCCGCCGAATACGCAGGCGCAAAGGCATTCTACAATCTGAAGAAATAAGAGTTATGGGGGAATAGAGAGAGCGCTGTCAATGGACGCTTGCACGTCTCAAGAAACATCGTGTATCACTCTCTCGATTCCTCCATAACACGCCTTTTCGTGAGTATGTATTAAAACAAATAAAAAGAGATAAACAAAAACAAGGAGCATATCGCATGAGGAACATCAGCGGAAAAATAGTAGCAGTCTTATTGATATTAACTTCTGCGCCTCTATGTGGACAAACCATTGACAATAATCCACTCCGCTATGACCCTTCTGAATTTCCGCAATGGGCGCGGGACTTGCGGCGTTTTGATGTAATAACGATCGGCGCTTTCCCTTTTGCCTTTTTTACAGCGACTTTCTTTACAGACATGATGCGTTGGTCGCAAAACGACTGGCAGATGACGTATTCGCCATGGCCTCTCAAGCCAGCCGGCGCCTACGAAACAACTGATGACGAGAAGTTAACGGTCTTGGGAGTTGCGTTTATCATCGCCATAGGTGTAGCCGTGTTAGACCTCGTCGTTATAAATATCAAGCGCCATAAAACACGGACTCTGAACGACGACAGCGCAATTATCAGGCGGACGACGCTAAATAACGAAGCGTTAAACGATGCGTCTATCGGCGGAAACGAGGAGTAAGATCCTTCGTCCCGCGACTCTCTTAATATTATTGAAATGCCTTCATTTTCCTGCGTTATAGAAGACGCTGACGCGGTACGACTCGATGTCTTTGTTGCAGAGCGTCTTAAACTATTCAGCCGTTCCCAAGTAAAGGTCCGTAACCTCAAAGGCTTTATTAATGGTAAAACGGTTAAGTTATCTCATCTTGTTCGGCGGAACGACAAACTTGAATTAGTCTGGGACGACCCAGAGCCGTCTACGCTTATTCCCGAAGACCTGCCTTTAGACATTCTTTACGAAGATGAACAAGTCATCGTCATAAACAAAGCTCAAGGCATGACGACTCACCCCGGCGCAGGAGTCAGACGCGGGACCGTGGCTAACGCGCTTCTTTATCGGCTACTTTCATCTGGGCGCGTTCCTTTTGGCGCTGCGGAGCGTCCGGGTATTGTTCATCGACTTGACAAGGATACGTCTGGAGTACTCATAGCTGCATATAATGAACGGGCGTTGGCTTTCTTAGCTGACCAGTTCAAGACGCGGAAGACACGGAAAATCTATACAGCGATAGTCAAGGGACGACCTAAAGAGGATGAGGGAATCATTGAGACCTTTATAGCCAGGGACAAGCGCTACCGCAAATGTTTTGCGGTAGCGGCTGCGGGCAAATTTGCGGTTACCCACTATCAGCTTGTCTATGTTTGGGAAGATGATGGGAAGGTTTACTCTCTGCTTAAGCTCCGCCCCAAGACCGGGCGCACTCATCAGCTCCGCGTGCATCTGCGTCACATAGGCTGTCCTATACTCGGCGATCCTATATACGGTGACAAAAACCCGTCTAGTCCACTTATGCTGCACGCTAAGAGTCTTTCCATCGTCCTTCCTGGTCAAGAATTTGCGTCGACGTTTTCAACGCCTTTGCCGAAACGGTTTCACGCCGTTCTTCAAAAAGCGTCCGTGTTAAATTTGAATGGGAGTTACCAAAATATGCCGTAGCTCCTCCTGTCGTTAGGTAGACGAGTTGTCAATAATTTAACCTCTTGGGGTTTAATCTTTCATAAATCATAGGTTTATGCTATCATAAATCCATGACAATCATTGATGGAAAAACAATTGCACAAAAGATACACGAAGAGGTCAAACAAAGGACCACGGCGCTGAAGTTCAAGGGTATAACGCCCTGCCTTGCTGTACTTTTAGTTGGTAATGATCCTGCCAGCTTCTCTTATGTGAAAGGCAAAGAGAAAGCTCTTGCAGAAGACGGTATGGATAGCAGAGACGTCCGCTTACCCGCGGATACAACACAAGACGTTCTGCTTGACCTCATAGACAGCCTCAACGCAGATAAAACCGTTCACGGTATACTAGTGCAACTTCCCCTACCCCAGCACATCAACGAATCCTTGATAATAGAAGCCATCGCGCCCGAAAAGGATGTCGATGGTTTCCATCCTGTTTCCGTAGGCAACATGGTTCTGTGTAGAAAAGGCTTTCTCCCTTGTACACCTAACGGCGTTATATATATGCTGAAGGAGTTGAACAGCTCTTTCGCGGTTCAGTTAAATGGCGCTCACGCGGTTATCGTGGGACGTTCTAATATTGTAGGCAGACCTCTGGCGATTCTCCTCTCCCAAAAGACGGTGAACGCCACAGTTACTATATGCCACACTGGTACCAGAAACTTGCCTGAAATAACACGGCAGGCGGACATTCTCATTGTTGCGGCCGGCAAGCCTGCGCTTGTTACAGGATCCATGGTGAGGGACGGTGCAACGGTAATTGATGTAGGCGTGAACCGTGTAGCCGACAGCGCTGCGAAAAAAGGCTACCATCTTTGCGGAGATGTGGACTTTGACAGTGTTGCGAAAAAAGCCGCGTTTATAACGCCTGTACCGGGCGGCGTTGGTCCCCTGACTATTGCCATGCTCTTGAGAAACGTCGTGGACGCCGCGGAAACGAGAAGCGGTTTTGGGAAATAAAGAAAAACATTATTCACTATTCATTAAGATGGCGCCGTTAGAGGGAAGCAATGATAGACATACAGAACCAGCCTGACAAACGGAACATTCCGCTTGCAAAAGTAGGGGTGAAAGGGCTTGAATATCCAGTCCGCGTGCTTGACAAGGTGAACAAGAACCAGTACACGACTGCAAAGGTTGACCTTTTCGCGGACCTACCGCGGCATTTCAAAGGAACGCACATGAGCCGCTTCATAGAGATTTTCCACCAATACAGGCAGGACCTTTCAATGCCGCACTTTCTGGCTATGCTAGAAAATATACGCATGACGATGGAAGCCGAGTCGAGTTTTGGTTCCATGAGTTTCCCGTATTTTATAGAGAAGAAAGCTCCTGTATCTGGTCTTCCGGGTATGATGAGCTATCAGTGCTGCTATCAAGGCGAGACTAACGCAAGTAACAAGCGATTCACCGTGTCGGTTACCGTACCAGTTACAACAGTCTGCCCCTGTTCCAAAGCGATTAGCGAGCGCGGGGCGCATAATCAGCGAGGAATCGTTACGGTAATGGTAGAACTGGGTCCGTTCTTTTGGATAGAAGACCTCATTGATATAGTAGAAAAATCCGCTTCTAGTCCAGTTTATTCTCTCCTGAAGCGAGAGGATGAAAAATTCATCACCGAGCAAGCTTACGACAATCCAAAATTTGTTGAGGATGTCGTGCGGGATGTAATAGCCAGTGTCAAGGCGTTGGATAAATTTCTTTCATTCTCGGTTGAGGCGGAAAATTTCGAGAGCATCCACAACCACAGCGCGTTTGCATACGCCGAATTCCACAAATGAATATGGAATCCAGAAGATGGACTGAGAAAGACAGAATTGTAGATAAAGTTTAGCGATTTATGGAATTCAGAAGCATCATATCAGCCAACACTAGGGCGGACATCGCTTCCACAACAGGAATCGCGCGGGGGACGATGCAGACATCGTGGCGCCCGTCGATAGACAATTCGTAGGGGTCGCCTTTATGGTCAAGGGTCAACTGTCTTTGGGAAATGGAAGGAACAGGCTTAAACGCTACACGAAATTCAATCGACATGCCTGTTGACACGCCGCCCAGTATACCGCCTGCATTGTTTGTAGCGTATTTCAGAGACGGAGCGCCGCTGGGAAGAAAAGAAAGAGGAACGGAACACGGCGCGAATCGGTCGTTGAGGGCGGAGCCTAATCCATAGGCAGACGCGAAGCCTGAACCGAATTCAACCGCCTTTACCGCGCCTATGGAGAGCATAGCTTGAGCGAGAACCGCATCCAGCTTATCGAAAACAGGCTCGCCTAGGCCAGGCGGTACTCCGCTTATGGAACAAGCCGCGACGCCTCCAGCACTATCATGTTCGGTGCGTAAAATTTCAAGTTTTTGCCTAATTTTTTCCGCGTATTCACGATGCGGCACACGCAGAGGATTTCCTTCGGCGAAATCAATGTCAAAACCATTGTCTTGTGGTACATTTATACCCGCTATAGAAGCGGTCCACCCACGTATTGAAACGCCGGATTTTGATAAAAAAGCTTTCGCCACCGCGCCTGCGGCCACACGTCCGACTGTTTCCCTGCCTGAACTGCGCCCTCCACCGCGGTAGTCTCGTATACCGAATTTGGCTTCCCATGTCCAATCCGCGTGTCCAGGTCGGTAGACGTCGCGGAGTGCGGCGTAATCATCTGAACATTGGTCTTGATTCCTGATAAGAACAGCGATAGGCGTACCAAGCGTCCGTCCTTCGAACACTCCTGATAGGATTTCAGGTTTATCCGCCTCGCGCCGTGTGGTAGACGCGGCAGACACGCTTGAAGGCTTCCGCCGCGCCAATTCATGCTCTATTTTTTCTTCAGTAAGCGGGACGCCCGCAGGACAACCGTCAATCACACAACCCACACCAGGTCCGTGAGACTCGCCGAAGGTCGTTACGGTAAAGATTTTACCGAAAGTATTACCTCCCATTTCCCTTATATGCTCTTTGTGCTTATTTTGTAATCTCCGTCCCAGTCCGCCGTTGCGATGCCGCCTTCACTCAACGAGCCAAAAAGCGTTTCGTCTACAAAGAAAGATTTTATCTTATCCTCGACAATACGTCCCACATTGCGTGCGCCGAATTCGTGGCTATAGCCTTCTTCAGCGAGTTTTGAGAAACAGGTGTCGGTTACTGTGAGCGTTACGTTCTTTTCCGCGAGTTGCTCCTCGAATACCGTGATTTCTTTTTTCACGATAGAAACCATGATTTCCTGAGAAAGACGACCAAATCGTACGACCGCATCCAGTCGATTGCGGAATTCTGGGGTAAAAGCTTTCTCGACCGCATCCTTGATTACGGTTTCGTCCATCTGCCGTTCCCCAAATCCGATAAGGCTACGTCCCACCTCCCGCGCTCCTGCATTGCTCGTCATTATCAGTACTACGTTGCGAAAATCCGCCTTTCTGCCGTTGTTGTCTGTGAGAGTCGCGTAGTCCATGACTTGAAGAAGGATATTTAATATATCGGTGTGAGCCTTTTCTATTTCGTCCAAGAGGAGTACCGCATGGGGCTGTTTACGCACTGCATCTGTGAGCAGACCACCCTCTTCGTAGCCCACGTAACCAGGCGGAGAGCCGATAAGACGGGAGATTGTATGCTTTTCCTGATACTCGCTCATATCGAATCTGTGCATTGCGACGCTTAACACGTCCGCGAGAGAGCGGGCGAGCTCGGTCTTGCCCACGCCCGTTGGTCCCACGAATAAGAAATTAGCCACAGGTCTACAGCCACTTCTGAAACCCGCGCGTGAGCGTTTCACTGCTTGAACCACCGCAGTGACTGCATCGTCCTGACCGAAAATACGCATTTTTAGCCGTTCGTCAAGAAGACGGAGTTTATCTTTCTCGGTTTCGCATATGGATTTCTCAGGTATACGAGCGATCTTCGCTGTAACTCTTTCAATCGTAGACAAGTCAACAACAAGCGGAGCTTGGTCAACGTTTGACTCGGTTTTAGACTCAAATTTCTCTTCTTCTCCACTTATCTTTCTCTGCTTTTTATATTCTTCGATCCGAGCGAAAGCGCCCGCCTCATCGATCACGTCGATTGCTTTATCTGGGAGCCGCCGTTCCGTGATATACTGCGCGGAAAGCTTCACCGCTTGAACGAGCGCCTCGTCTGTGTACACAACGCAATGGTACTGCTCGTATTTGAACTTTAGCCCTTTGAGAATGGCAATCGCGTCCGCTTCGCTCGGCTCGTTTATGTCTATCTTTTGGAACCTGCGAGACAAAGCGCGGTCTTTCTCAAAGAATTTGTTATATTCCTCGTGAGTCGTCGAGCCTATACAGCGGAGTTTTCCGGATGCAAGCGCGGGTTTGAGGAGGTTAGAGGCGTCCAATGCATTTCCTGCCGCGGAGCCTGCGCCGACAACGGTATGAATTTCATCTATAAACAGGATAACCTTTTCTTTTTTGAGCAATTCTTCCACAACTCGCTTGAGTCTTTCTTCGAAATCCCCGCGGTATTTGGTACCAGCCACTAACGCGCCCATATCGAGCGAATAAATTGCGAAATCTTTTATAGCGGGCGGTACCTCGTCTCGTACAATACGTTGGGCTAGTCCCTCGGTAATAGCTGTCTTACCCACACCTGAGTCACCGACATGGATAGGATTGTTTTTGAGCCTGCGGCAAAGCGTCTGCACCGTACGTTCCAGCTCCACCTCCCGCCCAATCACAGGCTCAAGCTTGTTTTCGTATGCAAGCGCGGTTAAATTTACCGCGTATTTTTCGAGAGCGGTTTTTTTCCCTTTGTTTTTTTGCGCAGTCTCTTCTTCGCCGCCGTCCGCTAACATCTGTCCATTCTTTCCATGTGAAAGAATGGACAGGAGGTCAAGCCGTCTCACTCCAACCTTACGCAAGTAATAGGCGCAATAATTTTGTTCCTCGTCGAACAGAGAAACCAGAATATCCGCCACGTCGATAGTTTGCTTTGCGGAAGACTGACTCTGAATCACCGCACGTTCGATAACGCTCTGGAAGCCTACGGTTTGAGTCGGCTCGCTGTTTCTGATGATAGGAACTTTTTGTTGAAGGTAGTTATTGATGTCGACCTTGAGCTGTTCCGCATCCGCACCACATGCGGTAAAGACCTCGCGCACTTCATCAAATGCGAGAGCCGCATAGAGAATATGTTCCGGCGTGAGGTATTCGTGATTACGCAGTTTAGCTTCGTTATACGCCGCATTTATGATGGTCTGAACATGACCTGAAATATTCATAGATTCTCCTACATTTACGCTTCTTCCAGCACGCATATAAGAGGAAATTCGTTTTCACGCGCTAAGTTATGGACTTGCTCTTCTTTCGTACGAGCGATGTCCAGAGGATACTGTCCCACGACACTTTGTCCTTTCTTGTGGATGTAAAGCATAATACGTCGAGCTTCGTTTTCGCTCTTATGGAAGACGGACTTGAGGACATAAACCACAAAGTCCATTGTAGTATAATCGTCATTTAAAAGTATCACTTTGAAGTCTTTAGGCTCGCTAAGTTTTTTCTTTTTCTTGACAGAGGATTTAATTTCTCCCATTTTTCCCTCTCTTTAATTTATAATATAAAACCTATTGCAAGAAAAAACAAGCTCATTCTTTTAACCTACAGCAATTAAACATTACGAAGAAACAAGCCATAATAAGGCATGGGATGAGAGATACCCGGGAAGCTGAGAACCAGCATAAAGAAGGCGGGAAGTTCCTGCTAGATAAATAACAATAGTACAAGTTGTTGATACGATTCCGAAAGGTTTTATTCGAAAATAGCGAGGAGTGCAGCGTTCTGTAATGGCTTGACTAATAAGCATTATCTTTATACACTTGATTTATGCAAAAGCAATTAGGAAAAAAGGAAACTTCGTCCTTCGTTTGGATAGTTTCCGTAGTTGGGTTAAGCGTTCTTCTTATTCTGTCAGCACCGTCCGCGGAAGCCCAAGGCGATAAAGAGCAGTATTCGTCTGCGATTCAGCAGATTTTTGACTTCATTCAGAGGAGGTATGTCGAGGAGGTTGACCCCCAAGTTCTTTACGAAGGCGCTATGAAGGGTATGTTCGAAGCGCTTGGAGACCCATATTCCGCCTTTTTGCCTGCAGCCGAAATGACGGATATAACCGATACGACTCAAGGCAGGTTCGGTGGAGTGGGGCTTTACATCTCTAAACAGGTTGTGAAAGATAAGACGCCGTCTTTTGTCGAGGTTGCGGCGCCGATAGAGGACACTCCAGGTTGGCGGGCGGGTATACTCCCTGGAGACCTTATCGTCAAAATCGAGGATGAATCGACTGCTGATTTGACTATGAATGAGGTGCTCGATCGGCTCAGAGGGAGACCTGGTACAAAGGTCAACCTGATAATTCGGCGTGGGAAGCTCCTTGAATTTCCGACATCCTTGGAGCGGGCTATCATTGAAGTTCCTACTGCGAAGTACGCCATGATTGGGGATATAGGGTACCTGAAGCTCATTACTTTTACACCTATGACTGCACAGAGGACGCGGGAGACGATTTTGGAGTTCAAGTCCAAAAATTACAAGGCTATTATTCTTGACTTGAGGAACAACTACGGTGGACTGTTGAACTCGGCTGTGGATATTTGTGATATGTTTCTGGATGGAGGGGTCGTGGTCAGTACAAAATCCCGTCTTCCTGGAGAAAACGTGGTGTACAACGCTAAAAAAGGCGCTCTTGTCTCCCCGGATATACCAGTGATTGTGCTTATCAATCAAGGATCTGCGTCTGCATCGGAGATTGTATCGGGCGCTCTGAAAGACCGGGGCAGAGCTTATCTGGTTGGAGAAAAGTCGTATGGTAAAGGCTCTGTTCAGCAGGTCTTCCCGCTCTCCGACAGGGACGGCTTCAGAATTACTGTAGCGCGCTACTACACGCCGAGCGATGTCAATATTGATAGAATCGGTATTCCTCCTGATAGAGAGGTGAAATTCCCAGAATTCACCGAAGAAGACGTAAAAGAATTGCAGAAGCTGCTCGAATCAAATGAGATTCGGAACTATATCGAGGCGCACACGGACTTAAATGATAATGATAGTGAAATAGCGGCTTTCACCGAATCTTTGAACAAAAAATACGGGCTTGATGTAACCTTGCTTAAACGACTCGTCAGAGACGAGCAGAACCGTACCAAGATAGCACCGGTTTTTGACCTCGAATATGATGTTCAGCTACAAGAATCTGTCAAAATCCTAAGAGACGGCTCCTATAGCCAAGCTATGCAGAATACGAAGACTTTAAAGCAGTTACAGGAACAGGTGTTAGATTAACAGTAAAGCTCCTTCCTTGCGTATTTTAAACGGGTTTTCTGCGTTTTCACGAGAAAGGAAACTTTTCTCCTCTTGCAAAGGAAAGAATAATATGATATTATAGGAAAATCGGTTGCCAAAGTACATTGGACCGTTTGGTGCAACCGACTTATCTTGCGTTAATTTGGAGGTTTTAATGAAGAAGTTATTTTTTGTACTTTTATTATGTTCAGCTGTGTCCTGTCTTTTGGTTTCCGCCCAAGACGCGGAAACTAAGTCAGGCTATTACTATGTGAACGTACCTATCGTAATGATTTATCCGTATGCGAAAGGGTATGTCGTCACATACAATACCGGCGTCTTGTCTGACGGACTTGCCACGATTTATCTGCCTCAGGCATGGTTCGCGCCTGGTAAGGATAACAGGGGTACTATCGTGAACCTAAAGCAAGGAACAGTCAAACCGAGTTTCAGCGTTATTTACAAGGACGGGGCTTTTGATCACGTGAAGCTCTATGTAAAAAAAGACAGGAAAGACTCCAGCTGGGGGTATATGCCACTGTCCGTAAACATAGACGACCGTTTCGAGAATGTTACCGATATCAAAATTGAGTATTAGAATTGCAGAGTCCTGTTCCACCTAAATTAGTTGATTTCATCAAGCAACATCAGAAATTCATTGTGGCCGGGCATAAGGAGCCGGACGGTGATTGCGTCGGGAGTCAACTTGCTCTCGCCAGTGTTCTTAAAAGGCTCGGAAAAGACGTTATTGTCTGTTCAGCCGGGCCTTTTAAGCGCTGGGAGGTTTTTCCATACCAGAACTGTTTTCTCAAGACAGTGAGTGCTAAAGAAAGAGCGAATGCTTGTGTTATCATAGTTGACTGTTCCGCGGCACACCGAACTGGTGATTTGGCTGATTCGCTCAAAGATCTTCCAACTGCAGTTATCGACCACCATACGGCCGGCGATTATAGCGCCAATTCTGTGGATGCGATCGTTTTCCTTGACCCTTTAGCGCCGTCCGTTACTTCTATGATACTTTCCCTTATACAAGCTCTGGAGTTGGAACCCACCGAAGAAGAAGCAAAGCTCTTATTTTTTGGTCTCTGCACAGATTCAGGATTTTTTCGGCACATTGATTCAAAGGGCGCGGAGGTTTTTGCAGCCGCGTCCTATATGATAAGGCATGGCGCAAGCCCGAAAGAGGTTTTTCACACCATGAACGGAGGAAAGAGCCTTGCATCCCGACATCTACTAGGGTTATTGCTTGTCCGCGCCAAAGTCTATTTCGATGGGAAACTCATCGTTACTGTGGAAGAGTACCATGAAACACAGTTTTTTGGTTTTGAAAACCGCGATTCTGACGCGCTTTACCAACTTTTATCAACGATAAGCGGGGTGGAAGCTATCATGGTGGTTCGGCAGGAGACATTGGAGAGCTGTACAGTAGGATTGCGGTCACAAGATAGTATCAATGTAGCGGAAATCGCCTCGCGTTTTGGAGGCGGTGGGCATAAGAATGCCGCAGGCTTGAGCATGAGTGGCACAATAGAAGAAGTTACTCTGAAAATTTTGAAATCTTTTGCGGACCTTTTATAAAGAAAAAGTACGATAGGTTTTCAAACGAAGCAATAGTTAATGTAAAAAAATCATATCAAGGGCTTTCCGGTAATTCAACGATTTCTTGAAAAAGAACAAGTTCTCCATTCAGTAATATGTTTTCATAACGCCGTGTCTTGTCGGTGCATAGCGCCGTACCATGCAGGGGTATTGATGTCAGACGCCTGCTGGGCGCCAGACACTCTCACGCACCGTGAGTCGAGGCAGACTTCGTCTGTCACGGTGACAGACGCCCTTCGATGAAGTTCTAGAACAGGTCAGGTGGAGGCGCGGCATAAGGACAGGCGCTGACCTCCAACAGAGGACAAAAAAAGGTATGCCCACCCATCAATGAAGGTATCGGGGGACAAAAAAATGTCCCCGTCTGGCGCGGTGTCAGACACAGGCTGTGCCTGTTGGACGACTTCACACAGGTTGTTGTCCGAAAAGGTGTGCCGCTGTCCCCGTCAAGATGGGCGGCGCGGTGACAGACACTTTCCGGTGTCAGACACCTTCACGGCGCCCTCTTTCACGGTGTCAGACATTCTTGGTGCCAGACACTTTCA
>JAIRSU010000083.1 GCA_031255285.1 Treponema sp.
CTCCATTAAAAGACTCTTTCAATGCCTCTGACCCTATTGTTTTTTCGAAAAGCATATTGAAACCAAGCTTTACCATTTTTTTTATAGAAAAATACTCTCTAGCCTTATTTAACCAACTATCTTGTTCAGCTTTATTAACTTCTTGTAAAATTTTATCAACATCAACCGTCCCATTTAAGCAATCTCTTAAACGATTCTTGTCTTCATCAGTGAGATGCATATCTTCCATTTTCATTGAAAAATCAATATTTTCAACAACATTTTCCACACTATATAACATAAAACCCTCCAAAAATGTCCATATTCTCATTATATCATGGAAGTCGTAGAACAGGCGAAGCCTGCGGCACCAGACACAGGCTTCGCCTGCTGGACGACTTCATACAGGGTGTTGTCCGAAATGCGCCGCGGTCCCCGTCAAGATAGTGACAGACACAGGCGGGTGACAGACACAGACTTCGAGGTACTGCCAAAATTAATCCCTAATTTAGCTTGGCTTCTTGCCAATATTTTTCCATGAGCGCAAGATTTTCATGGGTCATCGCTTGAGAAGCCTCGCCCATCCGCCGTTCAATGTACTTGAATCGCTGAACAAACTTGGCGTTAGCTCGCCGCAGTGCAAGCGAAGGCTCCACACCAAGAAAACGGCACAGGTTCACTACAGTAAAAAACAAATCCCCAAGCTCTTCCTCAAGAAACGCGGCGCGGGATGAATCGCCTTGGACGATTTCATCCTCCACCTCCGCAGTTTCCTCTCGTATCTTGGCGATGATCTCTTGGGGCTTGTCCCAGTCAAAACCCACTTTAGCCGCTTTTTTCTGAAGCTTGTAAGCACGATCAACGGGCGGTAATCCATTGGAAACCTGGTCCATGAGAGAGTCTTTCAGGGAACGCCCTTCCTGCTCAACCTTTATCCTTGCCCAGTTACGGAGAACTTCCGCGCTATCTTTGACCTCTACGCCGCTGAACACATGAGGATGGCGGCGTATGAGTTTTTCCGAAACGCCTGCCAGAACATCTGAAAGCGAAAAGAGCCCTTCCTGCTCGTGCATATAAGACAGCATAACCGCAAGGAGAAAAACATCCCCCAATTCTTCCTTGATGTGCGCGGCGTCCCCCTGGTCTATGGCTTCAACGCATTCGTAAGTCTCCTCAATGAGGTCTCCGCGCAGGCTCGAAGGAGTCTGCTCCCTGTCCCATGGGCATCCGTCCGGCGCACGGAGCCTGACCACAATGTCATATAAACCCCTGAAGGTTTTCTCTATTTCATTAACCATGACACATTATACCTTACAGGACGCCGTCTTTACAAGGAATCGGAGCGGGTCATCTTCACCTAAAGACCAGCACCTGTTTTCACCATGTCGCTCTTGAAAAGAGATTTTTTTTGGGCTAGAATAAGTTTATGAATACAGTGTTAGAAAACCTGAAACGCAGGGGATTTTTCCGTCAATGCACGGATATTGAGCGGTTATCCGCGCTCATGGACCAGGGGCCGGTTACGTTTTATGTGGGATGCGACCCCACAGGGTCCAGTCTTCATATCGGACATATAGTTCCGTTCTTCGCATTCAGACACTTGCGTTCCGCTGGACATCGCGGTATAGCCCTCATCGGCGGCGGTACGGCTCGCATCGGAGACCCTTCCGGTAAGTCGTCTGTGCGCCAAATTCTCGATTACAAGAAATTAGATGAAAACGCGGCGTCTATCGCAAGGCAACTAGACGCTTTCCTGGGATTCGACGGGCGGAACGCCGTGGACGTCAATAATAAAGATTGGCTGGCGGAACTCAACTACATTGACTTTTTGCGGGATATAGGCAGTCATTTCTCCGTGAACCGTATGCTCTCCTTTGAAGCCTACCGCCTCCGTATGGAAACAGGTCTTTCATTCCTCGAATTCAACTATCAATTATTGCAGAGCTATGACTTCTTGCAGTTATTCCGTACCTACGGCTGCCGTCTCCAAATAGGCGGGGATGACCAATGGGGTAACATCGTCGCAGGCGCAGACCTAATTCGGCGGCTGGACGGCGGGGATGCGTTTGGACTCACCTTTCCGCTTATCACCACCGCGGACGGTAAGAAGATGGGCAAGACCGAAAAAGGCGCTCTATTCTTGGACCCGTCCATCACGCCGCCTTACGACTTCTTCCAGTACTGGCGGAATGTACAGGACGCGGACGTCAGACGTTTTCTCCTTATGTTTACATTCCTGCCTGTTGATGAGTGCGAAGCTCTCACCGCGGAAGGGACGAATCCTAACATCGCAAAGGAAAAACTCGCATGGGAAGTAACCGCCCTCATACATGGGAAAGATGAGGCGGATCGCGCGCTGGCCGGCGCCCGTGCAAGCTTCGGCGGTACAGACGGCGACAAGTCTGCTGTGCCGTCTGTCTCTCTCTCTATGGACAGATTTAGCACTGGTTATAATATCGTAGATCTGTTCACGGACGCGGGACTCTGCCCCACAAAGAGCGAAGCACGGCGGCTCATTCAGCAAGGCGGCGCGTTTGTGAATGATAAAAACGGATTCGTACCAATAACAGACCCAAAGGCCGTTATCGGATTTTCAGAGGAATTGGTGCTCCGCGCAGGGAAAAAAAGGTTCTGCCGCGTGACCACAGACCTTGTGGATAGATAAAGCTGTTTCAACCCTCTAAACAAATATTTGGTATCCCTTCTAAAGGGATACCTTCTTCTCTCTGTTTTCTTACCCGTTGCCTGTGTTCATTCCTCGTTGATACCTTTTCGATATGTTCCCACACCCTGACAGTTTGCGCTTCTATAATCGCTGGTTCCTTCGGTCATCCAGAGCCTTTAAAGGCTTTCGGCGCGTCCTTGGCAAACCTTAATTCATTTTTTTTAGAAGAAACACTTGACATATTGTACTATATCATTTATTATTGTATTAGATGAATAATACAATCGTAGAGACAGAACTGAACTTTTCTCTGGACGCGGCGAATGGCGTACCGGTTTACCGGCAGATCATCCAGCAGATAGAATACGCGATCCTGTCCGGGCGGCTGCGGACCGGAGATAAGCTACCGACCATCCGCTCCCTGGCGGTTGCCTTGAAGCTCAACCCCAATACTATCGCCAAAGCATATGGAGAACTGGAGATTCGGAGGATACTGACGACGCAGGTGGGAAGCGGAACCTATGTGTCGGATAAAGCGCCGCTGCTGAAGGATGCGGTGAGCGCCGAGGAAGAGCTTAACCGAAAGATTCAGGAAGCACTGGAACGCTTTGTCCAGGAGATGCAGCGTCTGGGCGTGGAAGACAGGGAACTGCTCGACGCGGTAAAGGGCTATGTACGCAAAAATACGGAAAAACGATAACCGTGTTCTTTGGGAACCGAAGTTTCGATAGGTAAAGAAGGAGGAGTAATATTGATGAATGTGATTAAACTGAACAAACAGAGTGAACAGTGGGAACGCTCGCCTCACTTGGTAAGGGGCGTCCGTTATACTGGGGAGAAATGGGACTTTACCCGGTTCAAGGTTTTCACCCTTATTTTCTGTGCCGCGGGAATCATGGCCGCGCCGCATCTGGCGCGGCAGGGGATAGCGGACGCCACGGTCATAATCGCCGTTTGCACGATTCTGGCCGTGGTAGCGCTTATCGCGCCCTCGGTGCGTAAGCTCGATGAATGGGAGCGGGCCATTGTTCTCCGTTTCGGCAAGTTCCACGCGGTAAAGGGACCGGGGCTTTTCTTCCTGCTCCCAGTGGCGGACCGGGTGGTGCAAACCGTGGACATCCGCATCCGAGTAACGGACTTTTCGGCGCAGGAAACCTTGACCGGCGATTCGGTAACGGTTACGGTGGACGCTCTGTGTTTCTGGCTGGTCTGGGATCCGCAAAAGGCGGTGTTGGAGGTTGAAGATTATACCAGCGCGGTGGTGCTTTCCGCCAAGACCGCCCTGCGGAACGCCATTTCCAGTCACGACCTGTCCACCTTTCTGGAACACGGGGAGATCATCCAAAAGCAGATACAGGAAGAAGTCGACCGGAAAACAACCGACTGGGGAATTACCATTCAGCACATCGAGATAACCGACGTCCAGATTCCTGAAGCCCTTCAAGATTCGTTGTCCCGGCTTGCTCAGGCGGAACGGGAAAAGAATGGACGTATACTTCTGGCGGAAGCGGAAATCGAAATCGCCAAGAAGCTGGAAGAGGCGGTAACGGTCTACGCGAAGAACGAACCTGCCATGAAGCTCAAGATACTTTCAATATTGAACGAAGGGCTCAAGGCGGGGAATTCCATGATGCTGGTACCCAATTCCATCACTGAAGAGCTCAAAGCCAGGGATATTTTTGGTCTTGAAGCCTTGGCTGAATTGCGGGAACTGGAGCAAGAGAAAACAAAAAACGGAACGCAAGAGGGCGGGGCATAGCGCCTGTCTGCCGAAACGTTCCACAATGAATATAAGGAGGAATATATTATGACGGTAATAAAAGCAGAAAATCTGGTAAAGGACTACGGTTTGAATGGACAGACGGTTCATGCCTTACGGTCCGTGAATCTGGAATTTCAAGAAGGGGAATTCGCCGCCATTGCCGGACCCTCCGGCAGCGGCAAGTCCACATTTTTGCACTTGGCGGGTTGTCTGGACGCCATCAGCGGCGGCCGTATTACGGTGGGCGGGGAGGATGTCTCCAGACTGAACAAACGGCGGCTCGCTCTGCTAAGGAGGCTTCAGATTGGTTTTATCTTTCAGGCATACAACCTTATCCCTGTTCTTTCGGCGGAGGAAAACATCGCCTTTCCGTTGATTCTTTTGGGAGTGGAGAAGCGCGAAGTCAAGAACCGCGTGGAACAGGCTCTGGCAGACGTGGGGCTTGGAGGTATGGGAAAGCGGCGGCCCAAGGAGATGAGCGGCGGACAGCAGCAGCGGGTGGCTATTG
>JAIRSU010000086.1 GCA_031255285.1 Treponema sp.
AAAAGATAACCATCCGTACTGGATGACCCTTGGTAAGGGAGGAATGAGAAGGTTTTGTCTCTGCATTAATACCTACACGGAGTATTGCACTAGAGAAATGAAGCATTGCACTAGAGAAATGAAGCATTGCACTAGAGAAACAGAGCATCGCACTAGAGAAATGGAGTATCGCATTAGAGCGATGAAGCATTGCATTAGAGAAACAGAGCATTGCATTAGAGCGATGAAGCATTGCATTAGAGAAACAGAGCATTGCATTAGAGAAACAGAGTATTGCACTAGAGAAACAGAGTATTGCACTAGAGAAACAGAGTATTGCACTAGAGAAACAGAGTATTGCACTAGAGAAACAGAGCATTGCACTAGAGAAATGGAGTATCGCATTAGAGAAATGGAGCATTGCATTAGAGCGATGGAGTATCGCATTAGAGAAATGGAGTATCGCACTAGAGAAACAACGCATTGCATTAGAGAAATGAAGCGTATTTTTAGAAATGCAAAGCGTGGAAAAACGCGCTGTATAAGCATTTACCTGTATAAAGAAAGTACAAGCGGGGGGGG
The DNA here is from genome assembly GCA_031255285.1 of Treponema sp. Classification (GTDB taxonomy): domain Bacteria; phylum Spirochaetota; class Spirochaetia; order Treponematales; family Breznakiellaceae; genus JAIRKH01. The sequence goes on from JAIRSU010000086.1 coordinate 562, forward strand.
GGGTATTCGGAGCGATGGGGATAAGGTTAGGCTGACTTATACACATAATGTTTTATGATATACGAATGATAAAATATTGTCAAGCGGGCTTCGCTTGTTTAAATACTTCTCAGGCGTAGCCGTCAAGACGGGGACCGTGGCGCCCCCTTTCGGACAACACCCTGTATGAAGTCGTAAAACAGACAAAGTCTGTGTCTGGCACCGCGCAGGGTGGGGTTGAGAATGATCTAATCTCGGCGGTGGGGCGGTGAAGAACCCGTCGCCGTCTTTTGTTATGGAATAGTCTTATAGATGACCTTCGTCCAGTACAACGATGTCAACACGGCGGTTATAGGCGCGTCCTTCAGGCGTGTCATTAGTCGCAATAGGCATAGTGTCAGAGAAGCCGGCGACTTGGAAGCGTCTTTCGTCAACGCCAATATCTGTGAGAAAATGAAGAACTGATATAGCGCGGGCTGTGGAAAGCTCCCAGTTTGATTTCCAGGGACCGTTCGGGTCAATATCTATGCTGTCTGTATGCCCCTCGACTCTGAATTTCCGCCCGCTTAACTCGTCTGCATTGAGCATACCGCCGAGTCGGATGAGGATATCCCTTGTTTCTTCAATGTTGATTCTGGCGCTTGCAGGGGCGAAAAAGGAATCAGACGCGAGGCTTATGATAAGCCCTCGCTCATCGTGGGTGATGCGCGCCCTATTTGATTTCACTTCCGGCTCAAAGGTGCTAATAGCTTTTGACATAGCGGTTCCCAAGGCGCGCCCTCTGTCCATTGAAGGCAGAGACATAATAGTGTTGCCTAGGTCTGCACTCTTGCCTACAGACAGAGTGTTACCACCTGTGGATGCGCCCATGCCGGAATTCAGAAACGCCGACGCCATAGCCGCAAGCTGTGTCGGGTCGGCTTCATTCGGTTCAAAAAGCGCGACAAAGAAGCATAGTAAGAGCGTCACCATGTCCGAGTAGGTAACAATCCAGTCGCCTCCAGCTTTTTCTTCTTCTTTCTTTTTCCGTGCCACTTATTCCGCCTTATTTCTCGATGTCTTTCTCCATCTGCTGACGAGCTACCGGGTCCAGATAAGAAAGTAGTTTCTGCGCCAAGATACGGGTATTTTCGCCGGCCTGAATGGAAAGAATGCCTTCGATTTGCATTTCCTTCACTTTGCATTCATCACTATCATAATCGGCAAGTTTCGCCGCTACAGGAATACAAATAAGGTTAGCTATCATAGCGCCGTAAAGAGTGGTGATAAGAGCGACTGCCATGTTAGGACCAAGAGCGCTCTTGTCCTCTAAGTTTTTTAACATGGCTATAAGACCAATAACTGTTCCTAACATACCAAGACCAGGCGCCAAGGTCCCCCACATGGTTATTAGCTTGATTTTCGCGCCGTGCCGCTCCTGTAACTGGTCAAGTTCGGTTTCAAGAAGCCCGCGTATCATTTCCGCATCGTTGCCGTCAACCACAAGACGCAGACCTTTCTTCATAAATTCATCGTCAAGGTCTTCGAGTTCCTCTTCAAGAGCCAGAAGCCCTTCACGTCTAGCCTTATCGGAAAATGTCAAAAGCTTTTGAATCACGCTTTTTTGGTTGTAGTCATGCATTTTCATAGCGTATCCAAAAGTCCCCCACATACCGAGCGCACCCGGAATCGACGAAAAGGTAAAAAGCGCAAGATAAGATCCGACGACGGTCATAAAAAATGAAGGTAGGTCCATATAGGTACCGAGACTACCTCCAGACGTATATACAGCCATAACGGCCATACCGAGAGACCCAACCAATCCCAAAATAGTTGCTATATTCACAAACTACTCCTCATTTTTAAAGGCTCCGATGAGTTTACGGTATTCAACGATCCGTTCAATGACCGTCTCCACTTTTTCTTTCACCACGATGTGTTTACCGGACAACATGAGTATCGTTGTGTCTGGTTTCATTTCAATGTATTCAATCTGATGAGGGTTAAGGTAATATTCAACCCCGTCAAGCCGCGTTACCTTTATCATATATTATTGTAACAGATTCTTTTTATTAGGGAATGGAGATTCTTGCGGGCGAACTGACTAAAATTATCGCTCAAAACTCGCCCGTAAGAACCGCTTCCCTGGTTTCCTTACTTACCTTTTGAGCGTCAACAGTTCTTGCAAAAGCTGGTCGGCGGTCTGTATCGTACGAGAGTTCGCTTGAAAACCGCGTTGAGTAACAATCATATCGGTGAAGGCTTCCGCCATATCTACATTGGACATCTCCAGCGTACCGGTGATAATTTTTCCCTTATCAGCCTCTCCTGAAGTACCAATATTCGCTGCGCCTGAGTTATTAGAAACCACGAAATTTGTATCCCCAGCTTTCTCCAAACCGCCTTGATTTGGGAAACTGGCGAGCGCGATTTGTGCAATAGTACGATTCGTGCCATTGGTATAAACCCCTGTAATGACGCCGCTCTGGTCAATCTTAAAACTATTAAGATAACCCATCGTGTAACCGTCCTGGGAAACGGCTTTGGAGGTGCTAGCTTCTGCGAATTGGGTGATTGAATTTACAAAACCACCGACCGTTCCCAGATTCAGAGTGAATTCTTGTCGAACCACTGCTCCGTCTTCGTCTGCTGTCGTATTAGGTACATCGTAGGCGACGTTCATCACTACATTACCTTCGGCGGAGGTGTTGCCTTCCCCGTCAGCCGCGGCAAGAAGGACGCCGTTGTTGGAAAAGGTTACGGTAAAGTTGTTGGCGCCGCCCGCCGCCGGGGCTTCAGCTCCTAGCCCGATACTGGCGTTTGTAGGTTCTTCGGCTTCTGGATCAACTGAAACAACTGCGTTCCAACTGTTTGGCGTCCCCTGCACTTTAGTAAAGTTTACCTGTAAAGTATGTTCTTCTCCGAAACTGTCGTAAACTTTGATAGCCGTATTCCACGTTCCCTGTCTAATTTGCAGTTCTGAAGGATTTTCCACCGGAATTTCAGGCAAACGTTTATCAAGATTACACGCGAAGTTGACTATCGTCGTCGCTCGTGCAGGATCTTTAGAACCGACCGGAATGATGATATTTTCTGTATCACGGGAAACATCCAGTATCCGCTGTCCGCCGACATCCTGCGCCATCCAACCCTGCACCTTCATACCGCTCGCCGGATTGACAAACGTACCATTGGAGTCGATATCGAACGCGCCCGCCCTTGTATAGTAGGAATTCTCGCCTTCTTTCAGTATAAAAAAGCCGGTGCCCTGAATGGCGAGGTCGGTACTAACTCCCGTCGTCTGGAGTGAACCTTGATTGTGAATGGTATCAATGGAAGCTATCGCCATACCAAGACCGACTTCCTTGGGGTTCACACCGCCAAGCGTATCTGTGGGTTTTGCCGCACCTTGCAACTGCTGGTAGAGCATATCCTGAAATTGGACACGCCCTTTTTTAAAACCAGTAGTATTGATGTTAGCAATATTATTACCGACAACATCCATTCTCGTCTGATGATTCTGGAGTCCGGACACACCGGAATACAATGACCTCATCATAAGCTTACTTCTCCTTTTTCGGCTATTTCTGTTTCGCCTATAATCTTTGTTACTTGTTCCCAATTATAATACTCGCCGTTGACCAAGACCTGCGGACTTATACCACGGGTTACAGCAAGAACCGTTCCTTGAACGATCGTATCATTATCAATAAGTTCCACACTTTTACCCAAAGAGCTTGCCGCTTCGCCTGAAGAGAGCATTTCTTTAAGACGAGCGAAGTCATTCGCCATACTTGTCATCTGGTCAAGCGTGGAAAACTGCGCCATCTGCGCCACGAATTCCTTGTCACTCATGGGTGCAGTAGGGTCTTGGTAAGAAAGTTGCGTAATGAGCAGTTTCAGAAAGTCGTCTTTTCCAAGCTGTTGTTGCGGCAACCGCCCTCCATTTACCTTTGCGTTGTGTTCATGGGCGATGCGAGCGACTTCTGCTTGCTCCTGTGCGCTTAATACTGTTTGTATCATATTTTTCCCTTTTTAAAAAGTTACACCAATAAATTAACCGACTCATAGCGATGCTCCGCGTAGCCATTTATCGAAAAAGTATCGTCATAAGTCTGTGCAACAAACCGTTCCGAAAAGAAAGGCTTTTCTTCAAAGCCATTCCTCTTGAAGGCGTTTTCTCCACGTCCACTATTGTTTGAAAGGCTGGCGTTAAGCGTTGCGGTTTCAAAGCCGCTGTCCTTGAATGCTTGTTCCAGCGAAGGAACCGCCTTGTCAAAGGCGCGGAGTGCGTCTCCACTATCAACAATAATACGTCCCATTACTTTGTTTTCGGACATTTCCAGCTGAATCTTTACACTGCCGAGTGTCTCAGGCTTCAAAGACAGACGAATCACTCCTTGTCCCCCGTCCTTCAACACTATCGCGGCTTGTCTCACGATATCGGAAGAAAGCCCATTGTCAAACTGGCGTATCAATATATCCGCGAATGTCTGGGGCTTATGGTCAACTGGCGTGTTCTCGACTGTATCTGAACGAAGGTCAACAGCCATATCAAGCACGGTCTCGGAGCGATTCGGAATTTGCCGCGCCGCTTGCTCAAGCACCACGGTTTTCTGCTCCGTGCGAATATCTTGCACGTCAAATTTGCCGCGTATTTTCCGCAAAAGGTTATCCGTCTTGGCTGACTGGGGTTTTTCTTCAACTTTCACGAAAGACTCATTTGTAAAAACAACTGAGCTTGTAGCAGTCAAAACAGGAACAGCTTCACGTGCAACGACATCCTTCTGAGGAGCTTGCTCCATTTTTAACGGCTTCTTTTCGACTTTCTCAACCTCGCCAGATTTAACAGTCTCCTTTGCCGCTGTTTTATCCATTGATTGTGTGCGGAACGTCTCCTCGTCTTTCCTGTTTCTTTCAACTTTTGGAGTCGCTGCTTTTGTCCGCGTATTGAGAGGTTTCTTCTCCACTGCTTCAATCTGTACGTTCTTATCTGTCTTATCTGTAAACGCGGTGAAAAGGGTATTTTCCTCTTTTTTTTGCGGCTTTTTCTTGGCTTGCTGAACCTCAGCTCGCGGAATTGGGGAATCTTCACGAATGTTTTTAGCAATTTTTGGAGAAGTTTTTGATTTTACTGAAACGGTCTGTCTACCGATTTCCCCAGACGGCTGTTTGGCAATCAAATTGTCAAGCAGTTTGGTAAAGGCGCCAAGTTTATTCGCTTTTTGGGCTGTTTTCTTTACAGTAACACCTGACTGCGTCTGTTGCGTCTGAGCGCTTATCTGAATTGACACAAAACCTCCAATTTATTCTTATCTTTATTTTCGGCTTGTTCTATCAAAGCATGAATGAATTTTAGCGTTTCTCAAGATTCTTCTTGTCGGTTATTTCTTTCTTAAATGGTAGTTGTTCGCATCTTTGCGTAGAGTCCTTACACGGCGTTATGCAAAAACTGCCGTCTCTGTATGAAAACAGAATATTTGAAGAGATAATAGTAGAATGTAATGCCTTGTGTCGCAATCTGCCGTAAGGCGTGGATGCTCGGATGTTGAGAGCTTTCTCGTTGGATTGCTTCGCTGGCGCTCGCAATGACGATTGCCGCAGGGACGGCCTCGCTGGGACGACTAACAACCGCCTTTCGGCGGCCATTGCTCATTCGCCGCCCACGCCTGTTTGAACACCTCAAACAGTACGGTTTGAACACCTCAAACAGGGCAGTTTGAGCACTTCAAACAGGGCGGTTTGAACAAGTTACGAAGCCTGGCTAGACGGCCGCTACGGTCAAGAGACGGTCGAAGGCCGCAGTGCGGGGGGAGTTGAGAAACTTGCCTTTGGCGCCTGTGTACTGGGTGGTTACTTCCAGCCGGTAGGTTCCGGCGGGGAGCGCGGGGACGA
>JAIRSU010000131.1 GCA_031255285.1 Treponema sp.
TATTATTATTCTAGTACGTACAGAACAGACAAGCCCGCGTCTAACAGCCTTTGGCTACGCGAGAGGCGGATATTCTCATTTCGGAAAAACAGCCGCATCGTGCTTATCAGAAGGCGCGGCTTTTTTCATATCTCGTTTTATTTTTATATTTTTCACAAGGAGGTTGTTATGTCTATCATAGACAACATCAATGAAGTTTTACACCGTATCAGGGTAAAACTCTATCCAAATTATCTGACCCATGTGGAAGGCGCGTATATTGCGCGGACTGACAACGAGGCGACCCTTTCCATTGAGAAAATCTGCGCGGCGTTGAAGAACCGCGGCGGCTTTACCGGAAACTACGACGACTTGGTTGAACATACGCATCAGTTCTTCGGTGAAGCCGCGTACCAACTCTGCGACGGGTTTGCGGTGAACATGGACTACTTTTCCATTCACCCCAACGTAGGCGGAACTTTTGACAAAGTAACGGAAGGGCATGACGCACTCAAACACCCGGTAACGTTTCGGTTCCGCGCCCGTGCGCCTCTGCGGACTCTTGCGGAGCGTATCGTGGTGGAAGTGGAAGGCGTAGCGAACGTCAGCGGCTATATCGACGAGTTCGTTGACATAGCCACGGAATCGGTGAACGACGCGCTGACGCCCGGCGGACAATTCAGCATAACGGGGCACAAGATAAAGGCCGCTGGGGACAAGCCTGAAGTGGGCGTTTACTTTGTATCCGCTACGGATCCCATTCAACGAATCAAAGTGAGCGGTCATTTGGCGGAGAACGCGGCGAACAAACTCATCGGGGTTATCCCTGCGTTAGACGCCGGGGCGTGGAAGCTTGAGATAGTAACGCAGTACTCCAGTGGGAACACCTTTCTCAAGGAACCTCGCGTTCTGGAGTTCGCCCATGAATTGACGGTCGATTCCCATAAGGAATGAGCGGCGATTCCGTCAAGGAATCGAGTCTGATTCTAGCAAGGAATCGGAAGCGATTCCAATAAGGAATCGAGGTCGATTCTAGCAAGGAATCGGAGTCGATTCCAGTAAGTGTTAGACGCCGAAAGTGTCTGACACCAAGCTGTAGTATGCGCAGGATTGCGTACAAACAAGGCGGAAGGTGTTCCAGAAGTGCGGTCGTTGACCGTGGGAACCGCCGCTGTTTTGTATGTGGGGATATACGGAATGGCGTACATCCTATTTTCGAAGGAGAAGTATATGAAAAAGAAATTGTTTTTAATGGGAATACTCGGTGCAGTGCTAGTATTCGGGATTATGACATTCGTCGGTTGCGACTCTCTGCTTCATACGTGTTCCAATCAGTCGGAATGTAACGACGGCGACTATACGTATTGCGGCGATTCAGGGTGCGAATCGAGCAAGTACTATACTGTCGGCGGCAAAGACTACTATTACACGTGTGACGGCGTCTGCGACGGCGACTGAGTTTCACGGTGGAACGGAGGATGCGGCGGACTAGTCCGCCGTACTTCCCTCCATACTGAACCGCATAGATTCAGTGCGTCTGAAACGTTAGCTTTTAGACGCACGGTTTCACAAAATCATGGAGTAAAGTATGAAAAATCGTATCATAAGCGGCGCGATGACGATTGCGTTAGGGATGCTTATCGCATTGGGTCCCCAGTTTCTTTTCAAGGTCTGTAATACAACAGGACATGGATTGCTTCGTTGCCACTGGTCGGCGCAAGGAGAGATTGGTATTGGAGTGTTGATAGCCACGTTAGGTATTGCCCTTCTCATATTTGCGGAGTCTAATGTGCGGCTTGGGCTTACTATTGGGATATTCTTTTCCAGCATTATCGCCTTGTGCATCCCCCATGCGCTTATTGGTGGTTGCGGTATGATGAGTATGGCGTGCCGCAGGGTAGCGTTTCCCGCGCTTACCGTTATTGGTTTTGTATTGATGGCGGGTGCGGCTGTTAATGCGGTTTACCTTGTACGCGGAAGAAGTTAGGAAACAGGCATAAACGAGGCGGATATACGGCGCTCGCAGGCAACGCCCCGTTAAACGACTTCGCACGGGGTGTTGTTTGAAAGGGCGTCCCCGCCTTGAAAGTGTCTGGCGCCACGAGAGTGTCTGACACAACCGGGGTTAATAATGACGGCTGTGGTACGTACAGGATTGCGTACAAACAAGGCGGAAGGTGTTCCAGAAAGTGCGGTCGTTGACCGCGGGAACCGCCGCAAAAACGGCGGGATATACGAATAGGTTGTGTATCCCGTTTTCAAAGGAAAAAACTATGAAAAGGTTATTATTTGTATTGATTGGGTCGTTGGCTTTTGCCTCTTTTAACTTTGCGCAGGATTCTGAAATCGGCGGAACATTTTTATTTAACAGTTCTACTAATACTATGATTGGCGGGGGGCTGAATATTGGCGGTTCCTCCTATTTTAATGACGTAGTTGGTATGGCATATACCGGTAATATTATGTATGCGCCGTACAACGGCGCCACGGTTATTATCATTGATTCCTTGATAGGCTTATCGTTCAAAGTAGTTGATAATGACGATTTCAGTCTACCAATCGCTGTAGGTCCATATATTGATTATGTTTTTGCGTTTGGCGAAAGCGGCGCCGCAAGAGGTTTGAACGTCGGCGTCGGCGGAAGTATAACCGCCAAAATCAAAACGAGTGAAACGCTTAAACTATACGCGCGGTTCCAGGGGGCTTACGCTTTCTTAGGCGGGGGAGAATTATTTCTAACTCCCTGCATAGGTTTGGCGTTCTAAACATGGCTTCTTTATCTGGATACTTTTGGATTCAGATATATAGAGAAAATATTTTGGAGGAATTTAATGAAGAGAAAGCTTCTTTTAATCGTTCCAGTTGGACTGGTTCTTTTGTCGGGTATGTTCCTGACAGGTTGCGCCACTATTTTTTCAGGAACAACGCAGTCGGTAAGCATCACAACCGATCCGGCAGACGCCGCGGTTGTTATTTATGATGAAAATAATAGCAGGGTTTTAGAAACCGTTACGCCGGCCAAGATCAAACTAAAGCGCGGGACGGGGTTTTTTCGCGGCGCTTCTTACACGCTGGAAATAACTAAAGACGGCTACGGGAAACAGTTTGTTCAGATAACTCCAGCTTTGAACGGCGGCTGGTATATCGCTGGTAATATTGTATTGGGAGGATTATTGGGCATCGTGATAATTGACCCGCTGACCGGCGCCATGTGGAATCTGACTCCCAAAAATATAAAACAAACATTACGTCCATCGGATGTGAAAACTCCAATACAGAAATCCGCCCCGGATGAAACCGTCCCCGCTCTGCTGCCGTCGAATACGAGCGATGATTATTCCAATCGGCGGCGGGATAAATCAATAGACTAAGGAGGATATTTGAAATGAAATCGAAACAATTGTTTCTTTGCGGATGCGTAATTTTTGTCTTCTCGATTTCTACAGGATGCGCGTCAATTAAAGATTTGACACCGTCTGCGGTTGAGGATGATATTGGCGGCGAGATCTATTTGGGAAACTGCCAGTACTTTTTGTCAAAAGATATTGAACTACGGTACGTAAATACTCTGGAAGGCAGGGATTTAACGGACAGCGGCACAGTCGTCATCAGTCGCGATACGCGCCGCGATACTATTAGGATAGCCTATTCCACACCCGGTATCTTACAGACAAAAAACAATGCAGGCACGACGGTTAAGGACGGGGTAAGACATCTACTCAATAAATCCGGCAATGAGCTAGTGATAGTGAAAATTCTCTTTGAAAAGAGCAATGACGATTTTCTCGAATTTTCCGCCCTTTATGACGAACCCAACGACCGTTTTGAGCTATCTAACAACCAGATAACATACAATGGACAAGAATATACGGTAAGATATAAAGGAGACGACCCTCCCTATCTAAGGTATAAAATTTTGGTGAAAGAGAGAGAAAAAGAAACAGGCAGACGCGCAAAAGGACGAAGAGTAGGCAGTTAGTTAGAGCGCCGCAGGGGGGTAGTGGGAGACCCGCAGGGGCTCCCGCGCAGGGGGGGCGCAGCACAAGGCTGACTGTGAGCCGACCTCCTTTTCGGAAAGTGCGCCCCCCCCTAATGGCACCGCCTTTCCCTACCCCATCACCGCAACAACCTTGCTCACGCCGCCCGCTTCTCGCGCGGGGATGACATCGACCGGAACACCGTCCAAAACAATCGACTTAACGCCCCTACTCACGCCGTCCGGGTTCTGAACCTCAATCTCATAAACCGCGTCTCGCCATACGCGGACCGCGGAGAAACCTTTCCACGACCGTGGGATACATGGGTCAATTATAAGGGAGTCGAAATCAGGACGCAAACCCAAAATATAGTGAGTAGCCGCAAAGTAACTCCAACCGCCGGAGCCTGTCATAAACGGGTGTCTCGCACGCCCAAAAGCCGTGTGATCTTTGCCCATGATGAACTGGCATGTAGAATACGGCTCCGCTTCCCTGATTTCAATCTTGTCGTTTTGATTAAAGGGGCAAAGCGCGTCGTAGAACTTCATGGCGCGGTCACCACGCCCCAGAATCGATTCTGCAACCCACGCCCAAGGATTGGGATGGCTAAAAATCGCGCCATTCTCCTTTACGCCCGGATAAACACGGGTGGCGAAGCCGATTTCATCGTCAACTTTGGTGAAGGATGGTGCGTTCAGCATAAGCCCGTATTCTGTGTACAGAAACTCATCAACCGCGTCCATAGCTGCGAGCCCGTGCTCGCGGGAAGCCGCGCCCGAAATGACCGCCCATGTATTAGATTCTATAAAGACTTTGCCTTCTTCACAGTCTGGTGCACCGATTTTACGTCCCGAAGCCGTAACACCCCGCGTGTACCACCGCCCATTCCACAGCTCTTTCTCACAAACCGCCTTGACCTTCTCCGCTGTTTTGGCGTATTTCTCCGCGTCCGCGTTCCGCCCCAAATGTCTAGCAAGGGAAACAAAGTTGACCAGCGCCCAGTGGTGCAGGAAAGAAACCATCGCGCTCTCGCCGCCGCCAAGATTCAAACAGTCGTTCCAGTCAGCCCGCAGGCCTTTACATATGCCGGTCCGTCCCACTTGCTCTGTAGAAAAGTCAAGGATTTTCATTATGTGTTCATAAACGGATCCTTCGCCGCCGTCCGCATAGGTGAAAACTTCATCGACAAAACCGAATTCGCCGGTTTCCTTCACATATTCTACTATGGAAGGGACCAGCCATAGCGCATCGTCCGCACACGCATCCTCTATGCCATGAACCATTGAATTCTTGTCAAAAGAGGGAACGACGGTAGGAGATTTAAATGGCGCGAGTTTCTGCTCCTCAAACCACGAAGGATCAAACAGATGAAGCCCGTAGCCTTTGGACGTTAACCCCTTGAGCAACTCTACGATACGGGAACGACATTTATCCGGATTAGAATGCGGGACACACATGGCATCCTGTGCAGTATCACGATAACCCAAACCCGTGCGTCCACCTACCTCAATAAAAGAAGCGAAACGAGAGAACATCACGTTGATTTCAGACTGGTAAAGCGTCCAGATGTTCGTCATCGTGTTCATAGCTTCGCTCGGCGTGCTAACCTGCAATTTACCGAGTTTCTTATCCCAGAATATGGCGAGGTCTGCGAAAGCAGAGTCGACAGTAGAAAACACGCCGTATTTGGTGCGAATACGCATCCCTTCGTTATATCCACCTTCACCCAGCATAAACACAATACGGAAAGTCTCGCCGGGGTCAAGGACGACTTTGCGGCGTAAGCCTCCGCAGTGGTTACCGCCTTTCTCAAAAGAGCCCTCGCAGAACCCGCGTTCAACCGCAAATGGGTTGCTTTCAGTACGGTAGCCTCCGATAAATTGGTCGCGTAAACAGTCGAAATCCTCTTTTCCCCCTGCAACTATGCCGTTCTGATCAATATATGTGAAAAACTGTTCGCCGTCAGGCTCGTAAAATGGATCCATTTCTATGATTCCATCTTTATATGACGAACCGCATGAGTAAAGACTCATTTGGAAATTCTTATTATCCATCTCAATGTGGTGGAATGAGAATTCCATATATCCAAAGATGCTCAAGTCGCGTTTTTTGCTGGAATTATTGGTAATTTTCACATCCCACAATTCAACCGCGTCTCCAATAGGGATGAAAAGCGTCTGTTCACCGCTGATTCCATCGTATTCGCACTGAAACTTACTATAGGAAAGCCCGTGTCTGCATATATACTTCGCCTTATCGAGTGGCTTACCTACGGGCTGCCACGACAGACTCCAGTAATTGCCTGTCTCGTCGTCCCGCAGGTAAACATAATGACCGGGTCTGTCCATTGGTACGCCGTTTGGTCTGAATCGGGAAATTCTGTGATATTCAGGCGTCTTGTAAAAAAGATAGCCGCCTGCCGTATGGTTGAACACACCCGCCATATCTTGAACTCCGATATAGTTCGTCCATGACGCGGGGATGTCGATCTTATCTATGACGTATTCGCGTTTCGCGTCGTCAAAATAACCGTATTTCATTGTTCCTCCAAAATTAGAGAATTGCTAAAAATGAATAGCTATCGTTATTTGAAAACCCGCCGCTGACGGGCTTTCATACGATAACTATTCATCACTATACCTTATTTCTCTTTCCTTTTCAAGACATACGAATTAAAGTATGATAACATTAGTTAGCCAACATCGTACAAGGTATACGCTATATTATGAATAAAAGACATTTCAAACTTTCGATTCCTCTCGTTGAATATCGTACTTTATATGATACCGCCAGCTTTATTTTTAAATTTAAAGCCAAAAAAATCTGATTTTCACTTGACATCAGTAAAATTTAGTATATAATGTTTAAATACGATTTATATCGAAAATTTCTTTAGGAGGAATAAATGAAGAAGTTTTTTCTAGCATTTTTGGTTCTTGCGGTGTCAATGAGCATCGCATTAGCAGGATGCCAAAAAAAAGAAGCTGCCTCGCCGGCCGATGCGCGCGCGGTAGAGCAGAAAGTCACTCTGAAGGTGTTAAATTACTATGATTTAACATCCGCAAATTCCGCTGACGGTATTACGAGGATTTGGGATGCTTATACGGCATCTCACCCCAATGTAGTTATTGAAAGGGAAGACCTGTTCAACGATCCCTTCCATAACAAAGTGGAAGCTTATGCTGCATCTGGTAATTTGCCAGACGTTATGTATGCATGGCCCTCTGGACGTTCAACTACCCTCTACGCTAATCGCTTACTCAAAGATCTTACTCCACTCGTACAGAGGGATGGGCTTACCGCTTCTTACCGGCCATTGGCTCTTGACCCAACTCAATTTGCGGGCGGCTATGTCGGTATCCTTACTCAGGGACTCACCTCAAGCCACGCTTTCTACGTAAACAAGACGGTACTTGCAGATGCCGGGCTAGAACCTGCGACGACCTATGACGAGCTCAAGGCGCAGGTTCCGATTCTCAAGGCAAAGGGCTACGATACCATTCTTATGGCGAATAAAGACACATGGGTTATGCAGTCCTGTCTATTCTCTCTTATCGCGGGACGCTTCGGCGGCGCAGGATGGGATCAGAATATACTGAATGGTCAGGCGAAATTTACAGACCCGGATTTCGTAAACGCTCTCAAATTCGTCAAACAGATGTATGATGATAATGTGCTTTCTCAAGACACGCTCACCACTGATTACGGTACCGTTACAGGTTTGTTTGCCCAGAATAAGGGCGCATACCTAATTGACGGAGACTGGCGTGTTGGCGCGTTTATTACCGATAAGTCTTCCGGTGCGGCTCTGATTTCCCCCGCGGATCAGGAGAATATCCTTATCACCGTGTTCCCTGACATCCCCGGTGCAAAGCTCAACAAATCTACATCTGGTATTCTTGGAACCGGCTGGGGCGTTAGAGCTGACATTCCTGCGGGATCTCCTCAGGAAGACGCTGCTTGGGAGTTGGTTAAATATCTCTCAGGCAAAGACGTTCTTACCTATCAGTTGGGTGTTGGCGCAATAGCAACGCCTAGTCGTACCGACATTGACACCAACTCCTTGTCACTCGAACCCATGCAAAAGTCCATCATAGCTTTACCTAGTCAGTACACGTCTTCAACATCAGTCATCGACGGTGTGTTCGCCGGTCCTGTCTTTACTCCGTTGAACGACGGTTTGCAGGCTATCGGGCTTGGAAGCCAGACGCCGGAGCAAGTCGCTCAAGCTACCCAGGATGCATTTGATGCTTGGAAAGCGGAACAGTAATTCATAAGCAAAGAGACTGCACTTCTCTGTGCAGTCTCTTTGCTTTTTTATACGAGAGTTTATCCAAATTAAGAATAAAAATATCGGGGTGATAAACATCACAAGCGTTCATCACCCCGATATTTTTATAAAAAGCTTTCTTGTGGGGTTTCCCACTTAGCCTTTTGGTTATCACATCTGGACAGGTTAATTAACCCCACTCAAAAACTTGATATTTTCATTCATCACTTTAATTAAGGAGGTGCAAATGAGTGATTTGACCGCAAAAAGGGAACAAACTTTCTCTTATCTGATTCTAGTCATCCCGGCAGTACTTGTCTATTTCTTTGTAGTAGCTTTCCCTACAGTGTTTTCCGTTGTCTTGAGTCTAACGAACTACAGAGGTGGAAAAGTTTTTGGTAATACTAACATAAATTTTGTAGGTTTGAGGAGTTATGTAAGGGTGTTCACCTATCCGGGTGGACCTTTTTATATTGCCCTGCGCAACAATATGCTCATAGTATTAATGTCTGTTTTTGGACAGATACCATTGGGATTCATCCTCGCCTACATCTTGTCCCGAAAACTTGTGAAAGGTGTTGACTTTTTCCAAACCGTGATTTATCTTCCCAATGTCATCACGCCCGTCATCATCGGTATCCTTTTCAACAGTTTTTTTCTTGGGAAATATAGCGTTTATGCAGAAATTGTAAAAATCTTTAATCCAGCGGCGGAATTTGGATTGAGTAAATATCCTATGATTCCAGTACTTATCGTTATGCTTTGGATGTATACAGGTATGTATGTTATTATATTCCTGGCGAACATTCAGCGTATTGACACGTCTATCATTGAAGCGGCGAAGATAGACGGCGCTTCTGAGGGGCAGGCCCTCTGGTACATCATCATTCCCTCTCTTTCTGGCGTCATTGTTACAAGTGCTATTCTCGCCATTTCCGGCTCTTTGAAATCATTCGATCTACTGTTTGTTATGACCGGCGGCGGTCCTGCTGGACAAACTAGCGTGCTTTCCATCTTCATGTTTGACAGGGCGTTTAAAACAAGCCCGGATTATCCTCTGGCAAACGCCATCTCTACGATAATGGTCATCATAAGCTTCATCTTAATTGGCATTACCCAACTCGTGGAAAAGAAATTCGGCGGTAAGGAGTAGTATATGGACGTAAGAAATAAAGACATTCCAGTAAAAATAGCCATCTACATCGTTATGCTGATATTCGCTGTTTTGGCGATATATCCTCTCTTGTGGATGTTCCTTCAGTCTTTCAAGACAACCCAAGAGTTCATGGGAACAAATAAGTTATCCCTTCCGCAGAACTGGTTCAAGTCCGCCTTTATGGGCGGTAACCCAGACAGACCATGGCAGGGCAATTACCCTTACGCATGGAATCAAGCGCATTTCGGTATGCTTTTCATAAACAGCATATTCTATACCGTTGTTACCGTGGTGTCTGTGGTTCTCCTCAGTGCGATGGCAGGCTTCGCCTTTTCCAAAATTCCGAGCAAAGCGACCCCCGTGTTTTTCGGCATCTTCATCATCGGCATCTTACTTACGCTACAGTCCATCATGGTACCGCTCTTCCTCATGGTAAACGCAGTGCATCTCTACAATACCAGACTGGGGGTGCTGATTCCCTATGTGGGCTTGGGTTTACCGATGGGCATCTACCTTGCGACCGACTTCGTAAAGAGCGTACCCGATGCAGTGATTGAATCTGCTCGTATCGACGGCGCGAGATACCTCAAGATTTTCTCTACTATTGTTCTCCCGATGATTGCGCCAGTCGCCATGACTATAGCGATTCTGACCTTCTCCGGCACATGGAACGAGTTCATGCTCATCAATATCCTTGCATCTTCAGGAAACGGCTGGGCGAATATTAAATCCCTGCCTGTGGGCATCAATATGTTCTCAGGAGCGCTCGCCTCGGACTATGGCAAACAGTTCGCCGCGCTTACTATGGGCGCAACGCCTATGATTGTGTTCTACTTGGCTTTCCGTAAGCAAATCACCAAAGGTGTTGCGGCAGGCGCGGTCAAGGGCTAAAAAAAAGAAGAGAATAACGGGATAGTTTGACAAGCTTCAAACACCCATTATTCTCTATCTAACCATTCTAAAAAGCAAATAGTAACAGCTACTCGATTTTAAATTTGGATACTTCTTGCACTAAAACGTCTATATTACTCCGATTCTCACCACTTATCGTGTTTACTTGATTCATGGCTATATTTACCTGATCCGCTCCCGTTCCCATCTCGTTCATTCCATTTGTAATTTCCTGCGTTACCATCTCTAAGTTCTTGCTCTCCGTTATCACCTGTCGACTTCCTTCAAGCATCTCCGCAGAGCCACTCTTTACCTTCCGTGTCAACTCGTTCAACCGCCCGATAGCCTCTAGTATCTGATGGCTGCCCTCGCCTTGTTCCTCCATCGCGTTCCGCACATTCTCCTCTTGATCCGACACCATCTTTACTCCCTTGTCTATAGCTTCAAACTTGTTTGACACCGCATCCGTGGACTTGGATATCTTGTCTATCGATTCCTTAATCTTCTTCAATACTGTAGAGATAGTCTTGGACTGCTCCCCAGAAGACTCTGCGAGTTTCCGTATCTCATCCGCCACCACTGCGAAGCCTTTCCCAGCCTCTCCAGCATGCGCCGCCTCTATTGCCGCATTCATTGACAGCAGATTTGTCTGACTCGCTATGTTCTCCATCACCGCATTTATCTCCAACAACCCTTCAGACTGCCGTGCTATCTCCTGAATATCAGACGACACCTCCTGTAGTCCGTTCCGTCCTACCTCAGACGCACCCAACAGTTTACTCACATTCTCCGAATTTTTCATCAGCGTCTGCGTAACGGACTGTATGTTTGCTATCATCTACTCAATGGCGCTGGAACATTGCGCCACGCTCTCCGTCTGTTCGTCAATGTGTTTACTAAGCTTGTCGATGTTGAGGGTGATTTGTTCCATCGTGGCGTTGGTCTCGGTGACCGACGCGGATTGGTTAATGACCCGACCCTTGATGCTTTGGATGTTTGCGGCTATCTCGTTCACTGCCGCCGCCGTCTCCGTCATATTCGAAGCCAACTCGTTGCCAATATCAAAGAGCGATACGGACTGGTGCTTCACCGCGGAGACAAGTAGACGTATTCTCTCAATAGTATTATTGAAGTGAGTCGCAAGGGCTCCTATCTCGTCATCCCGTGTTATGGTGATATGCCGTGTAAGGTCCCCCTCTCCTTCGGAAATATCCTTTATCGCGTTGCCGACCTTGACGATACGGTCAGTTATAGTAATCTTCATCACAAAAAAGACTACAATGGCTGCAATCACTATGGATATAAAAATTACTATGACGACTATCTGTATAAGTGCGTTTACTGCTGCGAATACAGTACTCTCCTCAACAGAAGTAAGGATGGTCCATGACGTTTTTATCTCCCCCACGCTAAAAGGGTAACTTTGAAAGATGCGTCCAAGATTGGTCCCTGAATGGAGTTCTCCGGTCGCTAGACTTGCTTCTATCGCGGACGCCGTCTGTTCACCCAAAACATCCAGAGACCCAGGACTCCGCAATTGCTTCCCCAGCATAGCAACGTCGTAATGCGCCGCTATGGTCCCATCGTTAGCGTAAACAACCGACCTCCCGTCCCCATACGGCTTTATCTGAGCAACAAGAGTATCAGACTCGGTCAAGTCCAGCATGATGCCACATCTTCCCACCACTATATTGTCGTTTACGATAGGATAACAGATACGAGTCACCAGTATTTCGCCTTTTGTCGTTTGAGTAAAATAAGGGTTAGAGAAAGTAGGTTCTCGTGACTTGAGGTCATTCATAACGTCGGCGAACTGTTCGTATTCTGTCAAAGGACGCTTTTCTACCTGCCCACGCCGCCGTGTGAACAGGGGCATATACCGCCCGCTCGCGTCTGTACCTTGCGTATCGGCGTAAGCCGCGTCATTGCCGTCGATTGCATCGACGTCCCAAATCGAAAACATACCCAGAAATTCGGGATTCGATCCCATAACACCACTCAGCATCGTATCATAACGCTCCCGGCGTTCTTCCACCGGTACATCCTTGTATGAATCCATTATATCAGCCATAGACTTCGCCACATAATAGTAATTCTCATACATACTTTGCAGTCTAGCGGCGTACATCCCTGTAAGATTTCGCATATTCTCATATGCGGACTGTACCTGTAGGGATCTTGCCTGCATCAATAGAATGAGGGATACGCCTGTTACGAACACAGCTACCAAGGATCCTACAACCAACGTTAATCTTGTTTTCAGTTTCATTTCTTCTAATTCCTCCAAAAAATATAAAGTTAAAGTTGTACAAAAGTATACTTATAGAAACAAGATATGTTTACACTTCCTTGCCATAATACCTTTATATACTCAGGCTTGACAATACCTTTTGTATCTATCTAAAACAGAATCATTATAACAGAATATCTATTATAAGGCAAGCTATAAAAACTATTAACTGCATGAGAAACGCGGTGTTATGAACAGAATAATCGTTTTTTGAAAACTTCCGTTCATGCCGTTACACAAGAGCCCTTAGCCTCTGTAAGGCTAGCCGCTGCGCTCTTTTCCTGCGGTTCCTTCCGATAGCATCAATGTGGCGCAGATTTTATAGTGCGCCTAAACATCGTCAACAGACGAGATGTTACGCAGCGGCTTCGGTTACATGAAACCGCTTGACAAGCCGCGCTATTTGGGTAAATATATCCTATGCAAAAACAACAAACGCGCATTTATCTCTCTTGTCTGGGAATTCAGCAAGCTGTGGGCAATTTATGGAGCGTTCGCTGTTCTGCAAACGCCTTGCACATCGCGGGATTGGTCCGCCGAAGCCTCTTTTCGAATCAGTCCCATTGCGAAGCGAGGCAGGCGCAGCCTGCTTTCAGAGAAGCCGTTTAACCTTCTCTATCAGAAGACCGCGGCTTTTTTTATATCTTATTTTACACGGAGGTTGTTACGGATATCATAAACAACATCAACGAAGTTCTACACCGTATCCGCGTGAAGCTCTACCCTAACTATCTTCCCCATATGAAGGGTACCTATATCGCGCGTACAGACAACGAAGCGTCCCTATCCGTCGAGGATATCTGCGCCGCGCTCAAGAACCGCGGCGGCTTTACCGGCAGTTACGACGACTTGGTTGAAAACGTGCACCAGTTCTTCGACGAAGCTGCGTATCAGCTCTGCGATGGATTCGAGGTGAACACCAAGTACTTCTCCCTATACCCCACGGTAGGCGGAACCTTTGATAAAGTTACCAAAGTGCATGACACGCATAAGCATCCGGTAACGTTCCATCTTCGCGCTCATGCGGCGTTGCGAAGGCTGGCCGAGCGAATCATTGTGGAAGTGGAAGGTATAGCGAACATTAGCGGCAGCCTTGACGAATTCGTTGATATAACCACCGAATCAGTAAACGACGTGCTCACACCTGAGGGGCTGTTCAGCATTACAGGATATAAACTCAAACTGCTCGGCGACGCCCCTGATGTAGGTGTTTACTTTGTATCTGTAGACAATTCAGGACTGCGGGTCAAAGTGAGCGGTCATCTTGCGCAAAATACCGCGTCAAAGCTGATAGGCGTCATACCCGCATTGGAAGCTGGAATGTGGAAGGTAGCGGTAAAGACGCAATACACAGGTTCGGGCAATGCCGCCTTGAAGACCCCGCGTGTAATAGAGAGCACTTTTACACTGATCGTGTTGGATACGACCTCTAAATAGAGCCTATAGTAGGTATCTGATAAAGCCTATATCAAGGTATCTGATAAAGCCTATATCAAGGAGTCTGATAAAGCCTATATCAAGGAGTCTGATAAAGCCTATATCAAGGAGTCTGATAAAGCCTATATCAAGGAGTCTGATAGAGCCTATATCAAGGAGTCTGATAGAGCCTATATCAGGGGTCTATCAGAGCCTATATTCGACTTGGGTTTAAGCCGAGAACCGTTGCCGATTGTTCTGGTAACGCCTTCTGAAAAGATACAAGAGACGCAGACCTTACATTCCGTCAGACGCCTATACACAGCCCCTTTTTCTTGTTATACTGGGTCCATGAATGAAACGCCGACTTCAATACGAACGCATATCGGATTCTTCGGCAGACGCAACGCCGGGAAGTCAAGTCTTGTCAACGCAGTAACTGGACAGAATCTCTCTATTGTGTCGGAGGTGAAAGGTACGACCACGGACCCGGTGAACAAGGCAATGGAACTCCTGCCTCTGGGACCCGTTGTGGTGATTGACACCCCAGGCATTGACGACCAGGGCGATCTAGGGGAACAGCGAGTTTTCAAGGCAAAACAGATTCTCAATAAGACCGACGTCGCGGTTCTTGTCGTAGACGCGGTTGAAGGGAAAACAGCAGAGGACGAGGATCTCATCGCGGTTTTTCGCCGTAAACAAACGCCCTTCATCGTGGCGTATAATAAAGCGGACCTCACCGACTCCCCTATTACTGTAGACGAGACCGAAGTCCTGGTGAGCGCACTGACAGGGCAAGGCGTTAACGCGCTCAAGGAAAGAATCGCCGCGCTTGCCTGTACTCAAGAGACCAAACTGCAAATCGTGGGGGATTTGCTTCAAAGCGGGGACTTGGTGGTGTTGGTAACGCCTATTGACAAAGCCGCGCCTAAAGGCAGGCTCATTCTCCCGCAACAGCAGACCATCCGCGACATTTTGGAGGCTGACGCGGCAGCCATTGTCGTCAAGGAGCATGGACTACGGGACGCGCTCGCTCATTTGGGGAAAAATCCTCGCCTCGTCATTACCGATAGTCAGGCTTTCGCTCAAGTGTCGGCTGATACGCCGCGCAGCATCCCGCTCACTTCGTTTTCTATTCTTTTCGCCCGTTTGAATGGATTCCTCAGCGCCTCCCTCGAAGCAGTCAAGACGCTGGACAGTCTCGAAGACGGCTGCGAGGTTCTCATCGCCGAAGGGTGTACGCACCACCGCCAATGCGACGACATTGGTACGGTAAAAATCCCGCGATGGGTCAGAAATCATGTGAACAAGGATGTTAAGTTCAGCTTTACTTGCGGGCGGGACTTTCCCCTTGACTTGTCTCGTTATCGGCTCGTCATTCACTGCGGGGGCTGTATGCTCAACCGACGCGAAATGCGCCATCGTCAAGAATGCAGCCTTGCCCAAGGCGTTCCAATCATCAATTACGGCGTACTCATCGCGCATATTCAAGGGATTTTAGAACGGTGCGTAGAGGTGTTCGGATGACGGACTTCGCCCGAATTCTCCGCCCGGGCGCGAAGGTTCACTGTGTCGGTATAAAGGGTACAGGCCTATCCGCGCTCGTGGAACTCCTGCATACCGCAGGCGTTTCCGTGAGCGGCTCGGATACCGCAGAAGTGTTTTACACAGACGCTATTCTAAAAGAAATTGGAACGCCGTATTTTGAAACCTTTGACGCGAGACATATAACGCCAGATTTGGATGCGGTCATCTATTCAGCCGCATATACCCCAGACACGAACCAAGAGCTTGCAGAGGCTGAACGGCTTGGACTGCCAACTTTGAAGTACACAGATGCGCTTGGCGCATATTCTAAACTCTTCGACTCCTCTGGTATAGCCGGAGTTCATGGCAAGACCACCACCACCGCGATGGCCGGCGTTCTGCTCTACAGCGCGGGACTGCCCGCCCAAATCCTCGCTGGAAGCGCTATTTCCGACTTCGGGGCGCGTTCTACCTTATCCGTAGTCCGCAAACCTGTGTATTTTGTGGCCGAAACCTGTGAATATCGCAGGCATTTCCTGTCCTTCCACCCAAACCGCATTGTCCTGACGAGTGTTGAAAGCGATCATCAGGACTTCTTCCCCACCTATGCGGACATTCGAGACGCCTTTGTCGAATATGTGGAGAGGCTGCCGGAAACAGGCGAGCTAATCTACTGTGCGGATGATGCGGGTGCAAGCGAAGTTGCCGATATCGTAAGAGAGCGCGGGAGCAAGATAAAATTCACGCCTTATGGGTTCTCCGCCAAAGGAGACTTTCGCATAAAAGCACATGAAGTTAGAAATGAACGGCAGGTTTTCACTATGGAAGGGTTTGCCAAGCCGTTTACACTCCGAATTGCGGGCAGACACAGCGTGGTTGACGCCGCCGCCGCGCTTGCGTTGGTTTCTTCCATAGCGAGCGCCGCGGGAGGCTGGAATGTAGAGATGCTTGAACGTGTACGGACCGCTCTGGAGAACTTTCACGGGAGTAAGCGGCGGTCTGAAATTATCGGTATGGCAGGAAATGTGCTCTTTATGGACGACTATGGGCATCATCCCACAGCTATCAGGACAACGCTCGCGGGTCTCAAGGACTTTTATCCAAACCGTCGCCTGATAGTGAGCTTCATGTCCCATACCTATACCCGCACAGCCGCGCTCATGGACCAATTCGCAGAGAGCTTTGCATCCGCAGATATCGTGATACTGCACGAGATTTACGCCTCGGCCCGCGAGCGTTACACAGGCAGCGTTACAGGGAAAACCCTCTTCGAGCGGGTGAAAGCCCTCCACCCGGACGTTTACTATACCGCCGCGCCGCTGGACGCGATTCCTTTGCTTGAAGCAATCCTCTCCCCAGGAGACCTTTTCCTCACCATGGGCGCGGGAGACAACTGGAAACTGGGACGGGCGGTACTGGAAAAAGCAACCGCAGTCCATATATGATACATATTGACAATCCACTGCCTGTCTCGTATGATTCGGACATGGAACACAAAATCAAGATATGCAGACTGACGCCCAGAGCGCGCCTGCCGCGGTATGAGACGGCAGGGTCCGCTGGTATGGACCTTCACGCCTTGCTCGAAGAATCGGTTCTCATCCCAAGCGGAGAGAAGGCGCTCATACACACAGGAATTGCGCTCGAGATACCGGAAGGCTTCGAAGCCCAAGTGAGACCTCGTTCTGGACTCGCCTTTAAACACGGACTCACCGTGTTGAACGCGCCTGGTACCATAGACTCAGATTATAGGGGTGAGGTAGCTGTCATTCTTGTTAACTTGGGCAAGTATGCAGTTTCTATAAACGACGGGGACCGTATAGCCCAGCTTGTGTTCGCGCCGATAACGCAGGTTCGGCTTGAGGAGACGGACGTTCTTTCAGAAACAAAACGCGGAACGGGAGGATTAGGTTCAACTGGATAAGGCAACAGGGGTTACCGACAGCGCCTCCGTTACGCGCCTGGGGCTTCAAGAGAATATTTTTCAATAGGCTATAGAAAAAAAATACTATTCGATATATACTCTTCTCATGGGAAATATATACGTTTTTGTGAATCAAAAAGGCGGAGTAGGCAAGACCACCTCGGCAATCAATATAGGTGCGTTTCTCGCCGAAGAGGGTAAGAACGTGTTGCTCGTGGATTTTGACTCCCAAGCGAACCTTTCAAGCGGTCTGGGCTTGTCTGGTATGAAGCCCGGCGTCTACGAGCTTATATCTGGAGAGGCTTCTCTGACAGAGGTCGTGAAACCGACTGCCATCCCGAATCTCGTAGCCATTCCGTCAGATATAGACCTCTCCGGCGCGGCTGTCGAGCTTATAGAACAGGAACAGAGGGACTTCTTTTTGAGAAACGCGCTTGAACCGGCGCGGTCAAGATATGACTACATCTTGATAGACTGCCCTCCTTCTCTGGGGATTCTCACTATAAACGGGCTTGTCGCTGCCGATCACGTACTGATTCCAATGCAGTGCGAGTATTTTGCATTAGAAGGGCTTTCTCTGCTACTCCAGACTGTCAAACGTATAAACAGACTGAATCCAACCATTGACATCGGGGGCATATTCTTTACTATGTTTGATTCCCGCATAAAATTAAGCCAGGAAGTAGTAAGACAGGTGAGCGCCCGTTTCAAGAAAAAGGTGTTTAATACGGTGGCGCCGCGAAACGTCCGCCTTTCAGAAGCGCCGTCCTACGGACAGCCCATTTCTCTCTATGACCCGCAGTGCGCAGGGGCAAAGGCATATCGGAGACTCGCACAGGAGTTAATACAACGTGGGTAAATTCGGTTTAGGTAAAGGGCTCGACGCACTCCTGCCCACATATTCCGAGAAAACAAGCGAACACGGCGCTGTACTTCTCGTCCCTTTGGACAAGATCAGACCCAATCCCAATCAGCCCCGCAAGTCTTTTGATGAGGATGCCTTGATCGAACTTGCGAATTCTATTCGGGAACACGGAATCATTCAGCCTATTATCGTGGAAGAAGCTGAAGACGGGTACCTCATTGTTGCAGGAGAACGCCGATTTCGCGCGGCGCGGCGGGCGGGACTTGAGGAAATTCCGATCATAGTTCGTGTATATTCAGAAGAGAAACGTCTTGAAGTCAGCCTGATTGAAAACATCCATCGCGCGGACCTCAATCCCATAGAAGAAGCGTCTGTCTACAAGATTCTCATGGACCTTACGGGTAAAACCCAAGACGCGGTTGCGGATCTGGTCGGTAAGAGTCGTTCTGCCGTAGCCAATGCCCTCAGACTCTTGAAACTGCCTTTTCCCATGCAAGAAAGTCTCAAAAAGGGAGAAATCTCCCCTGGACACGCACGCGCTCTTCTCTCGGTGGGAGACCCATCCGCACAAGAAAAGCTATTCAAAGAGATTAAGGTAAAAGGGCTTTCCGTACGATCCGCAGAAAAAATGTCTCTTGGCGCCCAGACAGCCCAGACAGATTCCCCCCGCCCAAGGCAGACAGTCAAACCTAAACGGAACCCGCATCTCGCCGACATGGAAGAACAGTTCATAGAGCGCCTTGGCACCAAGGTCTCCATTGAAGGTGGGTTGGACCGCGGGGTCATCCGCATCGAATACTACTCCATGCAAGACATGGAAAGGCTTTACGAGATTTTCACAAGACAGTAAGGAGCAGCGCGTCCTTTTATCTTTCAATTACCATCGGTCGTGAAATGCGATTCATGGTAATAGTGTAGTGAAAACGATAGGATCGTTCTGGATAAAATAACAGTGTAAGACGCGTTATGTGGAATTCTTTCCTATAGAAATATCCTTTTGCAGGCGTAGACACGGTATAGTCCCATCTCGGCGGCTAGAATTTGCCCTGACTCGTTACAAACGAGAAGCAATGTTCGGCTGATATTATATGGCGAAATCCACAACTAGTGCGGCGGTAGTTTTAAGTCAAAAAAATTTCTCTCTCTTTTTCAAGATTTTCATTGTCTTTTTTATATGAATTTATTATACTCTTTCTGTTAACGAACAGTCGTTAACAAGGAAAGAATGACAAAGCAAGATATTATAGAGGCCGCTTTCCGTGTGTGGGGGCGGCAGTCATATCAATCAACCAGTCTCACTGAAGTGGCGCAAGAACTCGGGGTGAGCAAACCCGCATTGTACCGACACTTCAAGAACAAGGATGCTCTGTTTGATGCGTTGTTCGAGAATTTCTTTGACAGATACGCGGCGTTTATCAAACCCGCCTATAAAAAAACCACCGCTGTGTTACCAAACAAGACTGAATGTTTTTCTATTATGTTGACCGCAACCGTTGAATATTTCATCCGTAACGTCTACGACTTCGTATTCTTCGTTATCGAGGTATTTGAGAAAGAGGAACAGAGCAATAAGT
This sequence comes from Treponema sp., assembly GCA_031255285.1. Classification (GTDB taxonomy): domain Bacteria; phylum Spirochaetota; class Spirochaetia; order Treponematales; family Breznakiellaceae; genus JAIRKH01. The sequence continues at coordinate 19,870 of JAIRSU010000131.1, forward strand.
CGATGTTAGAGCGAGGTGTAGACATGAGCGTGTTCGTCCAAATAGAGGACGCGCCTATTTATCCGTATGTGCAGTTGATTATGGCGACCATGGTTTTCACCATAGCGCGTTTCCACAGATTGAATTCTCAAGCAGACGAAACGATCAGTGAGGAAAAAATGGAGGAAGTGCGTCGTTTCATCGCGCAGAGAATCGAATTCGGGTTAGGGTTTGACAGGGAAACAATAGAAAAAATAAAGAAAATGGATTATGGAGCGCTTGAGCGCAAGGTTACCGAAACGCTGAATTTTTCTAAAAGCAGCGAGGAAAACAAGGAAAATAAAAGAAAGAGTTTGTTTGACGCGATAGCTTCCGCAGTGGCGGAAGCTGGACCATGGAAAGTGAGCATGGACTTTGTGGCGCGGAAGTCGAGCTTGTCCAAGAGCAGTTTATATAGCTATTTCGCTGACAAAGATGATATGATGGAGCAATTTTTTGCGACTGAATTTGACCGTCTCGTGAGCGCGACTGAAAAAGGGAGGATGCTCTCTGGTAAGCCGGAAGAGCAACTTTATCTGATTATAATCGCAATGGCGGCGTATCTGCGCTCGCGTCCCGATATTTTGGCAACTATCAACTGGCTCAAGACGAGGACGGACGCATTTATAATAAACTGGCAGCGTGTGCGCGACAAAGACGCCGAAACGACATTCCGCAACCCTCGCTTTTTTGCACTTTTTTCGGATATTTTCTCCAAAATCTCGGTTGGAAACACAGAAAACGTAAAACGGAATTTAGACGAAATCTTTTTCCCCTATATCATCCCCTTTCTGGTCGTAAATATTCTTATAAATGGGGGGGGGGGGCACAAAGAAGATTTTCGTAGTTTCAGGATTTT
>JAIRSU010000041.1 GCA_031255285.1 Treponema sp.
AATAGTCAGGGTGTTGTAAATCATGTCTTGAATCATGGTGATTTGGTTCTGGATCTGTTGAGCCAGCTGTGAGACCTGCTGCACGAGTTCCGCGTTGTTCATCATCTGTGTCATTTCCGTTGCACCGCCGCTCAACCCGCCGCCAGCGAACAGGGCGTTCGCGGAGAAACAGAACAAAACGGCCAGCGCTGCCACAGTCTTGATGCTCCTTGTCTTTTCCATCTTAAAAACCTCCTTCCTTGTCCTTAGTCCTTTTTTCAGCAATCTCTTCTCTTGCCTGATGTTCCATGTATTTTTCAAGCCACAGGTCACCCCAATCGGAGAGGCCGCGTGACTGTAGCCAATGGGCGGGCCATTCTACGCCGTGCTGCTTTTGCAGTTCCCGGATCGTTTTGAGGTCATCTTTGTTGCCCGAACCGACGAAGGACAGGGCTACCGGCGCGAGCCCCAGGTCGAACAGCCGGTAATTGCGGGAATTGGGCGCGGCGTAATAGTAATGGCGCTTGGTGATTGCCGTGGCGATAAGCCGGACTTGCTGACGATTGAGCCCCAGGTACCCGGTGTAGAGGTCTTTCAGGTCGTCGTTCATCGCGGACGGATTCGGAAGCAGTACCCGAGTGAAGCAACTTTCGAGGATCGTTTGGCGTATGGGAGCGTTGACTATATCTGACAAATTCTGGGTAGCCAAAACGACGGCGCAGTTCTTTTTTCTCAAAACCAGCAGCCATTCCTTGATTTTCTTCTGAAACATTTCATGGGAAAGGGCCAGCCACGCCTCGTCAATAATGATGATCGACGGCGGGTTATGGGAACCTTCGACGGTCGAATCCAGCCTTTTTTCGATTTCTCTGAACAGAAACAGAAAGATCGGCATCACAAGCTTCGCGTCCATCTGATAGACGTGATCCAGCTCGAAGACCGTGAAGTTCCGATACTGAATGTCGTTGGACTCTCCGTCGAGCAGCAGTCCTCCTGGGTTGTCGCCGGTGTAGTAGCTCAGGTATTTTCGGAGGTCCAGCCCTTGAACGGTGTGGGTGAAGTTGGTAAGCGTCCTCATGGCGGGCTCGTCCGGCCGTGTCGTACCGGCCATCGTTTCGAGGGCGTTGCTGATAAGTTCCCGTTCGTCGGGCGACGGCGGGGAACCTTTGGACAGGACTATGGCTGCCTCCAGCCATTCCTGAGCGCTGAGCCTGTCAACCGGAGTGTCGATAGAGGCCAAAGGACAGAAGCGCAAAGGGGAACCTTCCGCGCCAATATCGTAATGAGCGGCATCGAGGCAAGACGACACGAGAGGGAACATGGAGTAGCCCCTGTCGAACACGAAGACTCTCGCGCCCTCGTACCGCTCGAACTGCGAGGCGATCATGGACAGGAGCGTGGACTTGCCGCTCCCGGTGGGGCCGAGAATCAAGGTGTGGCCAACATCCCCGTCGTGAAGATTCAACCGGAACGGCGTGGACCCTACGGACGCCGCCTGGATCAACGCCGGGCTTTTCGGAGGGAAATGGCTCGACGGACAATACTCCGCGCCTGTCCAGTCTGTCGTGGTGGGGATGATGTCGGTGTAATTGAGGTTTGAAATCATCGGTCTTCGGACGTTTTCGTATCCATGCCCCGGAAAACTTCCCAGAAACGCCTCCATGCCGTTGCGCTTCTCGATTCTCGCCGTGAACCCGCGAAATTCGAACGCTTTTATGATTTCTCGCGCCCGGTCCTCCAGTTCTTCCAGATCCGCGCCGCGAACCAGCACCACGCAAGTATGGTGCCCGTAACAGATGTCGCCGGAATCCAGAGGCGTCGCCGCCTCGTCGATGTCGACCACCATGTTCGCGGCATCCAGGTTGACCGGGGCGTCTGTTTTGTTGAATATCTGCGCCACGAAACTTCTCGTCTTTTGCCCCCAACGCTTGCGGAGGGAGGTCAGATACCCGGAGGCGTCGAGAAAATCCGTAAATATAAAGCGGTTGGAGACTCGAACCTCGAAAGGAAGCAGGGACAGAGAATGCAAAATCCCCGGATAGCTGGCCTGGGGGTAGCCCATGATGGACAGGGTTACGACGTTGCTGTCGTCGAAGAACCCTTCGGGATAACCTTCGGCGGGTTTTCTCATCATCTCCACGTGGAGCATCCATCCGCGCCCGAGACGCATGAAAGCCCTGCCGATGTACGCGGAGAGCGACTCCACTTCTTCTTTTGTGGCGCTTTCCAAGTCCGGTCCAACGTACCAGAACCCGGCCAGAAACGCGCCGTTTTTCATCTCGATGACATCCTCAGGGCCTGTCCGTAAATAACCTTTACAAAATTCTTGTTTTTTATCATAATTTGTGTTGTAATATTAAGATGGAAAATAAATATGAATTGCTTTCGGATAAACTTGATGAACGTGCATATCGGCTTGTTTTAGCCGCTGATGCATACGCGCTCGGAAGAGGCGGGATAACAGCAGTCCATAATTACAGCGGAATGTCTCGCGTAACTATAACAAATGGCATAAACGAGTTGTTAGGGAAAACTGCAACAGCTGAAAAAGGACGTGTCCGTAAAGTAGGAGGTGGACGCCAAAAGGCTGTTTCAGCGGATGCATCCCTTCTATCGGATTTACAAAAATTGTTGGAAAGTTGTACTCGAGGAGATCCAATGTGCCCGTTATTGTGGACAACGAAGAGCGTTAGAAAGCTGGAACTGGAACTCTTTAGATTGGGGCACAACGCAAAACGAACTGTTATAAATAAACTTTTGTGGTCGCTCGGTTATAGTTTGCAAGGCAATTGCAAAACGAACGAAGGTGGCGATAATCCTTACAGAGAAGAGCAATTTCAGTATATCAATGCTTCTGTTAAAGCGTTTCAAAAGCAAGGGCAACCTGTGATTTCTGTGGATTGCAAGAAGCACGAAAATATTGGAAACTACAAAAACAACGGCAAAGAATGGAACCAGAAAAGAAACGCACCGCAAGTCAACGTTTATGATTTCGTCGGTGAAGAAGGGAAGGCATTGCCGTACGGAATCTATGATTTAGCAAACAACAACGGTTATATGAACATCGGTGTGACACACGACACGGCCGAATTTGCGGTCGAAAGTATCAGACGTTGGTGGTCAAGTATGGGTAAGGTGCAATATCCTGGGGCATCAGAACTTTACATAACCGCAGACGGAGGAGGTAGCAATGGTAGTCGTGTTCGTTTATGGAAAACAGAATTGCAACGTTTTTCAACGGAAACAGGCATGAAAATTACGGTTTCGCACTATCCGCCTGGGACTTCAAAATGGAATAAAATTGAGCATAGATTATTTTCGATAATCAGTATGAACTGGCGCGGCAAACCGCTTGAAACACTAGGAACAATAGTTAATTTAATTTCAAACACAACAACTACGACCGGGTTGACTATACAATGTGATACTGACAAGACTCAATACGAAACAGGCAAAAAAGTTACAGACGAAGAACTCAAAAAAGTAAATATCATAAAAAACGAATTTATGGGTAAGTGGAACTACAAAATTTTGCCTAAATTGTAAAGGTTATTTACGGACGAGCCCTAAAGTGCATTTGGAACGATTTTCGCAGCTATTACAAACATACGGCGGTTGGGTCAATTTCTGACATGTTTCCTTGTGGTAGGCGGAACGGGTGTAGATATAGAATTTGGGTATTTATAGAAAATAGAAAATTTTCTAATTATATATGTGACGGATGTAGATATTTTTTATGGTAAATTCGGGGTACGCGCTCCTGATGAGAGCGAAAGGCAGTGCGCAAAGAAAGGTTTTTCGACGTCAGTTACCCATAGGTTGCTTTCTGCTTTGGTTTTCAAAGTGAGCATTGCTTGAGCTGTTGTGGTATTCCAACGCATCCCGGCTCTTTTCAGTCGGTCTTGAAGTACAATTTTGTTCCCGCTTTCAATGGCACCGCTACCGATGAAATATCCTTTTTGCTCATATGTTGCGTAGTCAATGTTTTTGATATTATTGGATATGTATCCGTAAAGATTGACCGGGCAGTTGTCGGGTTTTCTATTGAATTTGCCAAGTTCTTTCAGTACTTGTTCATACTGGCTTTTCTTCAAGCTTTCGCAAATATCTTTTGCCCAAGGTCTGTATTTGGATTCGTCCATTTTGAATAGGTATTTCGCATAGGAATTAACGTTTTCGCACAAATGAAAAAAATCAAGAATTTGCTGTGCGTCAGGAAATAGCTCTTCAACCATATTTCGAATCCATGTGGCTCCGTCACTCAAGACAATGGTCTCTTTATAATATCCATATCCTCCACGAGTAGCACAGGCAAACAAATGTTTTTTAAACTTTGAGACGGCGCCAATATAACTGACATACTCTTTTTTCCTGATTTGATGTTGCCTTTTGCCTTTCTTATCTGTCCAATAATAGATATCTTTGGACGAAAAAACTTCTCCTAACTTATTCTCGCGCCAAGTAGAGCCTGACTCGTCTTTGATTCTTGTATTTAAAGCAGCACCATCTGCTTGTATATAAAGTACACCCTCGCGATCTTTTGGAAAAGGCAACTTGCCGCTATTTAGAGCAGAAAATGTTTCATCTGCTTTTTTACAATCATTTTCGAATACAACTGTTCCCACAAAATTACTAATAAGCCGAACCGTATCGTCATTGACTCTGAAATTCATCACTTCATTTATTGTATCCTCCGCTCTTTGGTAAGATGATTGATTTTGAGCCCAAAACGCAATCTTTAGCATTGCCAGTGGCGTGATCTTGAAAGGCAACCCGGACAATCCTAAGTAACAGTCAAGCGGAGCTATGCTCTTAGTATCGCACAACTTCATTAGCTTTTCTTTACTGTCTGGGTAAGGAATCAGCAAATAACGCCAATATGTAACCTGCCCTAACGTTGTGATAATGGTAGTTGAAGACTTTATGTGTGTGCGTAGCTTTATTCCCTGCTGTCGGTATTCTCTTTTTTTTTACGGATTAATTTATGTTCATCAACATTGCTCATAAGCTCTTCTAGAAAATCAGAATATATAATGTGCGTATTGTTCTGAAGTTCGATCCACATACGCTCGATCTCCATCATTGAGATAAAGTTCTTGGTATCAGAAGTTCCTGCTTCAAATCGCTTTTTAAAGTCTTGAATCAAACGCTCTATCTCAGCCAATTTAATGCTTGTCAAATCTCTGTTTTCATCGTTCATATGTTGACCTTCTCTTTTATGTCTGGTAGCGGACACAATTTTAGCAAGGTAAAGTGCCTGATGTTAAACACTTGCTATGTGCAAATTCTCTTTAAGGGCGTAGAAATCCTTTTCTACAAGCAAAATCAAGTAATAGCAATCCCTTTTACTTTATCATAACAATGTAGAAAATTTGCGTCCGCTACTCAGCTTTCACACTGTCAATATATCCTTTCTTTTTCTTGAGGTTTTTATAAATTCTTGAGAGTTCAAAGTTCTAACATCTCGGGTAGGAGGCCGCTCATTAGTCGGGCGGCCGACCTCCCACTCCACCGTACGTACGGTTCCGTATACGGCGGTTCAATAACTTGAGTGCAGTTCTTTATACCTCTCGACGAAGTTCACGAGTCCCAGAGATGTGAGGTATTTGTTTGACAA
>JAIRSU010000098.1 GCA_031255285.1 Treponema sp.
GTTAAATCCGCTTGAATAAATTCTAAATCATCAAAATTTGAAATTCCGGCTTGTGCAAGCATTGATTTGACTTCTTCCTGCCGCGACATCGCGCGTAAAGTCGCGCGAATTTTATAGCCTTTTTGCAAGAGTTTCGCCATTGTGTGAACCGCGATAAAACCACTTCCGCCAGTCACCAAAACCAATTCTTTTTTTGTTGACATTTTCTTTTCTCCAATAATAATTTCAAAACACAGGTTTAACTTCTTGTCAATTTTTTGCATGGTTTTTGACTAATTTTAGCCCACATTGCACATAACCTTCCAGCTGTATGCGGCGAAGTGAGTCGTGGGGAGGGGGAGAGGTGCACAGCGGATATAGGCTAACCGTCTATCGGCGGCGAAGTATAAATAGGGCCTGTTATGTAGAGTAAAAATTTGCTTTTAACAACAAACTGCATTTTAAAATTTATATCCTAAAGCCAGCTTTATTGATGGTCCGTGATTCAAAATTGATATATTATAACCAGCATCTTTAATTATATCAATCTGATCCTCATGGTATTTTGTATGGGCATTTATACCATAAACCAATATGCTACGAATGTAAAGATGATTCGTAATAGCAAAATCCGCTCCAAAACCAAAATTAAAAACGAGGCAGTCGAAATAATTTTCATCTATACCTGCACTGGATAAATCAGATCGTTCAGTCTCAACTGAATAACCACCTTGTGTACCTTTTACTTTTGTAAGTATCTGCCAATCAAAGCCAATAAATGGAAAAAACATAATTTTATTTATAGAAAAAGGATATTTCCCCATTAAACCAATATTAAAATAATTTTGAGTTTCTTTTAAATCAAAACCATTCTGTTTTATGGTTGCATTATAAAATTTTCCGCCCAAATCAATCTCAAAATAAGTGATGTCTAGATAAAACCAAAACCCCACTCTATTTTGATCAATATTTTTTAATACTTCTTCCGCCGTACTTTTATATGGTTCAGGAATATTTGTATCAAAACTTGTAAAGATGAGCCCAATATCTCCACCAAAACCAATACTTACATTGAAATCTGTGGCATAAGTTGTCGAAACTGCCAACCCTAAAATTATTAAAATTGAAAGAATACTTTTCTTCATCATAAACTCCTTTTAGTTGAATATAGTAAGTTTATAACAATTATTAAATATAGTCAATGAATCTTTGTAAAAATTTCAAATTTTTATTGCACATAACATTCCGTGCGAAGTTGTGACGTTTTTGCCAGACCTGTTATACGCAACCCTCATTTGTGTATTATTTCATACTGTTATAAATAAAAAAGAGAAATATTCTTTATAACTCGCCGTCATAAACCATTAAAATCGAAACTGTCAAATAATTAATTTTTGACTTTTAAACTATTCAAGTTTAAATACAGTATGTTCCAATCCTTAAAAGCGCTGGCTATGTTACTCATTTTCCTTCCTCGAACTAATATTCTATCGGATGTCCTTCTATGAAAAAGAATATCTGCCTTATAAAGGGAAAATTGCGCTTGAGTCCCTGGTCCAGAGTAGAGAAGCTCCGCGCGCGCACTCCGGTCATGGAAACTGCGTTGATTTCCATATCTTCGGTAACAATGGGGAATGCCGCGTCTTCTGAAAGATTGATATAGACGGTCCTGTCTCGGTAGAGGAGCGTTAAAAGTCGTGTTCCATGGATGAATAACGGCGCGGAATATGGACTTCTGGGTCCAAAAATGGCTTCCTCTACATATTGTTTGACCTGCGCTTCTTCTGAAGGATATTTGAGAAGCATTCGCTCTTCAACTCTGCTAATGCCGGTTTTCATATCATAAAAGATAAAGGTCTGTCTTGTCTCATCGGAAAACAGAAAACCGGCGGCTGCAACGCCTCCTATTGTGCAGAGCGCCAGAAGATAGAATAGTTTTCCTTGTCTGAATACTCCCAAAAGCTTATGGTGAAAGAAATCCTTCAAATCATCTCTCCTATACGTCTAGGTTTGACACCATGAGGGCGTTTTCTTCGATAAATTGACGGCGCGGCGCGACATTTTCGCCCATGAGGGTTGAAAAGATGCGCTCTGCTTCTACTGCGTCGTCAAGATGAATCTGCGTGATAAACCGGCGGTCTGGGTCCATTGTGGTCTCCCAGAGTTGGTCAGGGTTCATCTCGCCTAGTCCTTTGTAGCGCTGAAGCGCAATCTTCTCCGTATCCCTGCCTGATTCCGTCAAGAACCTGTCTTTCTCAGCATCGTCAAAAGCATAGAGCGTTTTTTTCTCATAACTTAATTTGTAGAGCGGGGGCATTGCCAAGAATACGTGTCCATACTCAATGAGCGGCGTCATATAACGGTAGAAAAATGTGAGCAAAAGGGTACGGATATGCGAACCATCTACGTCCGCATCTGCCATGATGATTATTTTATGGTATCGGATTTTGTCGATGCTAAACTCGACTCCTGCGCCTGCACCGATGCTTGCGATAATCGGTTGGAGTTTTTCATTGGTAACGACTTTCTCTATGCGCGTCTTCTCCACATTCAGCATCTTACCGAAAAGCGACAGTATTGCTTGATACCGTCGATTACGTCCCATCTTCGCGGAACCACCCGCGGAATCACCTTCTACAATGAAAAGTTCGCATAGAGACGGGTCTTTCTCTGAGCAGTCCGCAAGTTTGCCGGGTAAGCCTGCGCTGTCCATCGCGCTTTTACGCCGCGCCGCATCCCGTGCTTGCCGTGCTGCTATACGTGCCTTGGCCGCAAGCACGGATTTCTCCAAAATACTGTTGATAATGTCTGAATGCGTATCAAAGTAGAGCGCTAACTGCTCATTCACCATGTTCTCAACTACAGTCTTGATTTCCGAATTACCGAGTTTGCCTTTCGTCTGCCCCTCAAATTGAGGGTTTGGGACCTTCACGGATAAAACCGCGGTCAAACCTTCTCGTACATCATCGCCGGAAAAGTTTTCGTCAAACTTCTTCGCTAGTTTAGACTTTCTCAGAAATTCATTCAAAGTGTGAGTGAGTGCGCTCTTGAACCCGACGAGGTGCGTACCGCCTTCGCGGGTATTGATATCGTTTACAAATGAATACATTATCTCGCTAAACCCGTCGTTGTACTGTATTGCGGCTTCAATGTCTATCATATTGCCAAAGCCGTCATCGCGGACGCCACTTATGAGTATCGGCTCTTTGTAAAGTGTAGTCTTGCCTTCGTTGAGGTACTCGGTGAAGCTCTTCACTCCGCCATCAAACTTAAACTCATGAGTTTTTGGGGTTCCAAGCCGCTCGTCTCTGATTGTAATGCTCAAGCCTTTGTTGAGGAAGGCAAGTTCGCGTAAGCGATTCGAGAGCGCATCAAAATTGTAGAACGTAGTTTCCTTGAATATAGACGGGTCAGACTTCCACCTGATGACGGTACCACGCATCTCAGCGGGTCCGGGCGGATAGGGGCACGCGGAACGGAGGCATTCGCGGGTTGAGGATTCAGGTATCCCGATTTTATAGCGCTGTGTATAGATTTTGTCGTCTTTATGGATGAAAGCTTCGCACCACATCGAGAGGGCATTCACTACGGATACGCCGACGCCATGCAAACCGCCTGATACACTATATGACTTCTTGTCAAATTTACCACCTGCATGGAGGCGTGTCATCACTAGTTCCAGAGCGCTCACTCCTTCTTCTCGGTGAATGTCAATAGGGACACCGCGTCCATTATCTTCCACGCGTACAATGCCGTCTTTTTCAAGTACGACGAGTATGGTGTCGCAGTGTCCCTGCATCGCTTCGTCTATGGAATTGTCCACGACCTCAAAGACGAGGTGATGTAATCCGTCTATGCCTGTGGTCCCGATATACATTCCAGGGCGCTGGCGTACCGCCTCAAGTCCTTTCAAAACTTGTATATTTTCAGCTGAATATTCTGACATATTGATAGTATGTATCTTTTGGGGGAAAGAATCAAGGGGGTATGGGTAAAGGAAAGACGTAACAAGGCTTGTTATGCCGAGAACGGGAGTTGAACCCGTACCCCTTTACAGGGAGGGGATTTTAAGTCCCCGGTGTCTACCATTCCACCATCTCGGCTTGCAATTACTCTACTATAAAAGAATGTGTTTGTCAAGAGATTTGAGAATATTTCATCAGACACACTTCATTTCATCGAAAAAAAGCTAAATTCTCCTTGACAGGTTTCGGATAGCCTTTTATACTATCTTTAATAAACTAACCCATCCGGGTAAATTCCCGTGTATGGGTCTTTTGGAGGTTTTATGGCAAAAGTAGAATTAAAAGGGATTGGCAAAATCTACGACGGCGGTGTACGTGCTGTGGACAATGCTAATATCACCATTGAAGACAAAGAATTTGTCGTGTTGGTAGGACCGTCTGGATGTGGAAAATCCACAACGCTCCGCATGGTCGCTGGTTTGGAAGACATTTCCGAAGGCGAACTCTACATTGACGGCGAACTGATGAATCAGACTCCGCCGAAGGATAGGAACATCGCTATGGTGTTCCAGAATTACGCCTTGTATCCGCACATGACCGTCTACGAAAATATGGCTTTCGGTCTTCGCATCAAGAAGGTTGACAAGCAGGAAATTGATCGTCGCGTTCATGAGGCCGCGCATATCTTGGACATCGAGAATTTCCTTGAGCGCAAACCTAAGGCTCTGTCTGGTGGTCAGCGTCAGCGTGTTGCGGTAGGACGCGCTATTGTTCGTAACCCCAAGGTATTCCTGTTCGACGAGCCCCTTTCCAACTTAGACGCGAAACTGCGCGTTACTATGCGTAAGGAAATCGCTGAACTTCACCTCAAGCTCAACGCAACCATGATTTATGTTACTCACGACCAAGTGGAAGCTATGACTATGGCGAGTAAGATTGTGGTAATGAAAGATGGTAAGGTTCAACAAATCGGAGCCCCGCTTACGCTCTACAATCACCCGGTTAACAAATTTGTTGCAGGATTTATTGGTTCTCCACCGATGAACTTCCTCTCAGTTAAAGTGGAAGAGAGTGGAAGCGATATTCTGCTTAAAGAAGAAACATTTGATATTCGTCCAGCACCGGAACACGTCGACGCACTGAGAAAATATGCTGGTAAGGAAATATTCTTCGGCATTCGTCCTGAAGATCTTCTCTATACGGAAAAGCCGGCCTCGCAAAACAATATAAGTCTAAAAATCAGTGTGGTTGAACCGCTTGGCGCGGACATCCATCTGTGGCTCACTACCGGTGCACAACCTTTGGTTGCCCGTACGGAGGCACATTATACATTTAAGGTCGGTGATACTATTAACTTCACACCTCGACTCGAAAAAGCCCGCTATTTTGACAAGGAAACTGAACTTTCTATCATTGATGCTCCGCCCGCTGAATCAAAGAAAAAGTAAGCGCTTATTTCCCAAAAAAGCCGCGAGAAAGCCCTCCGCGGCTTTTTTATTTTTCCCTCGTGAGTAACGCTAAAATAGCGTCTGTTTATTTCTTATTACTTCTTACTTTCCATTTTTATATAGTATCGTTTGAATTCCAGAGGGCTTTCTCCGGCGTATTTTCTGAATTTGCTGTAAAAATAATCTGTGCTGGCGTATCCTATGGCCGCCGATATTTCATAGACTTTCATTGTGGTGGAGATTAACATCTTCTTCGCCGCGTCAATGCGGAGCATATCGAGATACGTATGAAAACTTCTACCAGTATATTCCTTGAAACGTTTTCCCAGATATGCGTAGTTGTGATGGAAAAGCTGTCCCAGAGTTTTGAGGGAGAGTCCTTGGGTATAGTTATTATTGACGTAGCTGATTATCCGTCGAAAACTCCCATCCGCGGAGAGACAGGCGAGGCTTCTACTTATATTGAGGCAGAACACGGTCATTTCATCCACAATATCCGCGAGGTAGTATCGTTCCATGATCACATCAAGAATTTTCTTGCTGTCTCCTGTAGCTTCCTTCAAGGACGGAAATTTGTTCATGATGATGTTTCGAGTTTCTAATATCAGGCTGATACATTCTTCCCGTATTTCACGCGAGTTTTTCCCTGAAAAGATGCATTTTTCCTCAAAAGTCTTGAAGAAACTGTGTATTTTCTCCATATCAATTATTTGAATGAATGCGCCAAGTTCCTCGCTCGTGTTCTTAAACAGAGCGGGAATTGACGGCGCTTTTTTATTCTGTGTCAGAGCATCTACGCAAAGACATCGGATACCGCGGTAGAAAAAGGCGCGGGACAAAAGCCGTTCCGCTTCAATAAAAGAATCCCCTATACCTGATCCGTTCTCTTCAGGTGGAAGTCTGGTTCCTAATGCTATGGACAAGACGCAGGTTTCACCATCCATATTTTTGACAGTACGGACTCGTCTGAAAAAATCGTCATGAAATTTCTCAAGAAATCGCTTTGCCGCATCTTCAGATGCATCGGTGAAGAGAACTATCATGTGGTTCTTGTAGGGAAATAGGGGACGACGACTGCCGGAAAAGAAGACTTGGAGCTCCTGCTCAAGAGCATCCAAGTCCGCATAAGACAGAACCGCGACCTGAACATAGGCAGCTTGTGTAGGATTCAGTAGATGATCGAGATATAGGGGCGTAGTTCCTGCGATGGCTGCAGGTTTGAATCTATCCTCTATGATTCGCGCAAACGCAAGACGATGAGTTTCACGAGTCCTCCATTTCTTCTGCTCCGTAAAACTATGTATCTCTTCGGCGATGCTCGTTATTTTCTCAATGAGGATTTGCTCTTCTATAGGCTTGACAATATAACCCTTTGCGCCCATGTTGAGTGCTTGACGAGCATATTCAAAATCCGTATACCCTGAAAGAATGAGGAATTTGGACGCACAGTTTACAGTTTCGCGCATCACATCAATACCCGACATACCAGGCAGATGGATGTCGAGCAATATCAGGTCCGGACGGAGCAATCTGATGGCTTGTACCGCTCCGCGTCCATTCTCCGCTTCCCCGCAGATTTCGTAACCATATTTTTCCCAATCTATGACCCGTCTGATTCCGGCTCTGATGATAGGTTCATCGTCTACAACAAGTACCTTTAGCATAAAACCTCCGAAATTTTTCTGTCAACCAATGACTCCGTGTACATACTTGGAGTCTAGACCGTCATTGCCGAAACACGCATACGGACAGTCAAGCCGCCATTTTGAGATGGGGACAGCTCTAGCCCATAGTCCGTGCCATAGAACAGCTTGATACGTTGATTCACATTGGCAAGTCCAATCCGTTTTTCGTTATATACAGTTTGCGCGTCAAGGGTTTTCTCAAGCTCTTCTCTCACATGTTCCAGTCCTTCCGTGTCCAATCCCGCGCCGTTATCAGCAACCTCCACGACGAGGCTTTCCCCCTGAACCTCTACCCGCATCAGTATACGCCCCTTCTCTCCATTCGGGACGGACTTCTTTTCAATCCCATGAACAAACGAATTCTCCACCAGCGGCTGAATGAGGAGCGGCAGAATACGGATACATCCCATGAGTAGTCTTGTTTCCTCCCCCACATCTATTGAAAAATTTACCCTTTCCCCAAAACGCAGTTTTTGTATACCCAAGTAGCTTCTCACCAGCTCAAGTTCGGTCTCCAAAGGAACGGTTCCTTGAGCTGAAGAGAGACTCTGGCGCAGTATTCTCGAGAGCATCTTAATAGTTGTAGAGATTTTCTCCTCTCCTTTGGACAGAGCCATCATACGTATCGTCTCGAGGGTGTTGTACAAGAAGTGAGGGTTTATTTGACTTGAAAGTATCTTCAGCTGCATTTCCTTTTGACGTGAGAAGAGCATTTCCTTTTGAAGTTTTTCAATATAGACTTCGTTAACGATATGGAAAATAGCTCCGAGCGCAAACGCGAGGGCTCCAAACACGATGATGAGGCTTTTTCTGAAGATCGAATAGACAGGCGCAAAGAGAGTCTTCCTGGGGATACTGTAGGATATTTGAAATTCGTCTGTTGTTGGGTGGAGAACATAGGAATTGGTGAAGACATAGTTTTCTGAAACGCGGATTTTGGATGCGGATCCGTCGCCAGACACTGTTATGACTTTGCCATCCAAGGTGATAGCCGCCTCGTGGGGGGAGTCCCGACAGAGCCTCGTCAGCTTACCCATATCAATATTAACACACAGTACACCGATACGACTTCCCGTGTTGACATTTCGTATCTGACGGACCAGAGAAAGACAATCTGAGCGGAGGATACCGTCGCGGCGATAAATCCAGAACATCTTCCCGCCAAGCGCTTCTGCTTTCCTGTACCATTCTTCCTGTTTCACGTCTGGGTCCACGCGGGTGAAGTAAGAATTGTTCAGCATAGTTTGATTTTCAATATAGAGTCTGATTCCTGCAATTTCGTTATAAGATTGAAGGTAGTTGTCGAAGAAGACGACCCCGCTATAAGCCGCGTACACTTCAAGAGGAGTCTGGTATTCAGTCTCGACGACTTGGTGGATTTGCCCGTTGACATAGGTGCGGTTCGCTATATCAACAGCCTTACCAAGCGTTTCAGAAAGAGCTTTTTCTATGCGGTCAACGTTTGCTTGCGCCTGCCTGACTTCGTTCTCCCATATCAGTCTTCCCATGTTGATGGAAAAATAAAGACCAATTAACATGATTGGGATTAATAGAGAGAGGATGCAAACAGCGAATAACTTGCGGTCAACCTTAAGTCTGTTTAGATAAGGAAGGAATAGAAAACGCTTCATTTTAGCCTTCCGATTTCACGAAGTGCAGATAAATAGACACGAATAGATTCTTCGACTATTCGTATGCCCGTCTATCTTTCGCGGTTAAGTCAGAGCCGTTATTTTTATCAATCTACGGACGATTTCGGCTGAATTTTTTGCGGCAATCGGGAGGAATTTATCAAACGCCACAGGCGACTCCGTTCCTGCTATATCCGAAAGCGCTCGTATAATAAGACAAGGCATTTTGAATAAATAGCAGGTCTGGGCGATAGCAGCTGCCTCCATATCCACAGCCCGAATATCCGGGAACCTGTTGCGCGTCAAGGCTATATGTTCAGAATCGTGCATAAACACATCCCCGGAACCGATAAGCCCGCGTATATGATTAAATTCCGCAGATAGAACACCTTCTTTTTTCAGAGCATCTATAGCTTTTTCCGCGTTTTCTATGAGATATTCCTGGACCGGGAACACCAGAGGCATACCCGGCACCTGACCAAGCGCGTAGTTAAAGCCCGTAACATCGACGTCATGCTGAATAAGACCCGTTGAGACAATCGCATCTCCGAAACTCAAGGACGGATCTATACCGCCTGCGGAGCCAGTATTCACCACGAAAGACGGCTTAAACCTATCAAGGAGCAGAGCAGCCCCCACAGCCGCATTGACCTTTCCGATACCGCACTGAAGCAAGACAACAGTATTCCCATCGAGCTCTCCAGACAGGAATTCGAACCCATTTATCATTTCTCTCTGTAGATTTTCAAGATACGAGCGAAGAAGCGCTATTTCTTCTTCCATTGCGCCAATGATTCCCACCATATTTCCTCCCTGTTTTTTATAGATACGCCTGACGAGAGCAGTTCATCTTGAATTTTGTTCTTTACTTCGTAAGTATATCATACTCATTATGAAAAAAGCAAGTAATCTATCGAACTGACAGCAAAACCGCATGGTTGCTATAGCACAAATTTGCAAAGACAGCTATATTGATAAAATGGAAATCATTAAAAGATTTGTGGTATTTGAAGGTGGAGACGGGAGCGGAACCAGCACACAGATTGAATTGCTGCGCGGCAAGCCTGGTATCTGGACCACGTGCGAGCCCACAGACGGTCCCATCGGGCGCATCATACGGTCTACGCTTCGAGGAGAAACAGCTCTGCGTCCGGAGACGCTCGCGCTGCTCTTCACGGCCGATAGAACTGAGCATCTATTCGCAAAGAACGGCGTCATAGATCACTGTAACCGTGGTGAAATCGTCGTCTCCGACAGGTACACGCTTTCGTCGCTGGTTTATCAAGGTATTCTATGCGGAGACTTACCGTCTGTTCTCAACAAAAACTTCCCCCTGCCGGAGTTACTTTTCCTTTTTGATATAGACCCACGTATAGCGGCGCGGCGCATAGAAAACCGATCCGCCCGTGAGATTTATGAGTATTTCGAATTTCAAGAACGTGTCCGTGAGCGTTACAAGACTCTGGCGCCCCAATGGCGGCAGGAAGGCGTCCGCGTTGCCGTTATAGATGCGTCAAACCCAATAGCAACTGTGGCGAAGGAAATAGCACAGGAAATTGATGCGCTCTGAAAGGAATATTGACAAAAACAGCGTCTTGTAATGGAATTTTCATAGTAAAGCATTGCCTTTTTTACGCCTTTATGCTAGTATCGAGACTAAGAGTAAATTTATAACACCTTTTAAAGGGTGTTATATTTGTTAGAGGAGATATTTATGGAGAAAATAGCAAGTTTCCAGATTGATCATACATGCTTACTTCCGGGAGTTTATGTTTCCCGCCAAGATACTTTCGGTGAAATTACGCTCACCACTTTTGACCTGCGGTTCAAGGCGCCGAATCGTGAGCCTGTCATGGATATGCCGGTGATGCATACCCTCGAACATCTGGTTGCCACATACCTCCGTTCCCATGCGGAATGGGGAAAACGAGTCGTCTATGTGGGACCGATGGGCTGTAGAACAGGTATGTATATTATATTTGAAGGGAAACTGAGTTCCGTCGATGTTCTACCTTTGATGGTGGAAATGTTTGATTGGATATTGGACTTTGAGGGAACGATACCGGGAGCCGCGCCTGAAGATTGCGGAAATTGGCGCGAGCATAATCTTGACATGACTAAGTTCGAGGCGGGGCGTTATGTAGAGACATTAAAGCACGCGAGTAAAGAAAACCTGAACTACCCTGAATAACAGTGAAAGCAATCATCGCTATCGGCGATTTTGGAGATAAATTGGTAAATTTTTTTATATAAAATAACTTGTATAAGTTAGTCAAGTAATGTATAATATTTATTTAATAGGGTTAAAATATGGTAGATTATAGAAAAATATTTCAAGAACAAGAAAGCTCCTTCATTAAGACCAGTCAAAAACTCCCCATTACCAGCGCGCAGAAGGTCGCTCTCAATCGTAAAGGAAATGTTCTGTTTAACGAGGGGAATATCGAAGAGGCAAAGCGGGTTTTCTTGGCGACCGGCTATTCAGACGGGCTTTCCCGAATCGGCGACTATTATAAGAGTCAGGGAAAATTATTGGACGCCCTCCGTATGTACTGGAAAGCGCCGGATCGGAACAAAGCTGAAACTATTATTGTACAGCTTTCTACTGTTATAAAAACCCTTATTGATAACTAGGAGGATATTTTAAAAGATATGGAAGGAACGAGTTTTATAGATGATTTATTCAAAAAATATGATATATCGGACCCGCATGATGAAAATCATGAGCTGGCGGAAATTTCGGAGTTGTCTAAAAGAGGTTATCAACTCTTAAAGGAAAACAAGACATTTGAGGCTGTGGATTGTTTTGAGAAGATTATTCTTATTGACGAATTCAATAACTATGCACTGGTTGGGATAGGAGACGCCTTTCGCAAGAGAGGTTCATTCCGTGATGCTATTGTTTTTTATCAACGCTGTCTTGTTCATCATCCGGGCAACAACTACGCCCTGTTTGGGCTGGCTGACTGCTACAAAGCCCTTAATCAGTTTCACAAAGCCATAGAGATTTGGGAACAGTACCTTGTTCATGATGAAAAGAATATTACGGTACTGACTCGTGTGGCGGACGCGTACCGCAAAATCAAGAATTTCAAACATTCTAAAGCTGTCTACCTGCGGGTGCTTGAGATGGAAAGCGACAACCCCTACGCTATCATCGGCTTAGGGCATCTTCACTATGACTTCAAGGAATACACAGATGCTCTTTATTACTGGAAAAAGATGCTTCTCACGTCCGACTACTCGACTATCGACATCCGCGTACTCACCTCTATTGGAAATTGCCACCGTAAACTGAAGACCTTTGATGAAGGCGTTGTTTATTTTGAGAAAGCCCTTGAACGGGATCCTTTTAACTTCTATGCGCTTTTTGGAATGGCGGATTGTTACCGAGGTATGAATATGCCTCTTAAATCCCTGGAATACTGGAACCGCATCATTGAGCAGGACCCGCGCAACAAGGTTATTCTGACTCGTGCAGGAGACGCGTACCGGACTCTCGAAAATTACGACAAGGCAGTAGAGTACTATGAGAGGGCAATCAACATCGAATTCGATACTTATGCGGTGCTGGGTTTGGCTATGGTGGCGAAAGCTCGCAGCAGATTCTCGGACGCTATAGAGTCCCTCTGCCGACTCATACAGCAGGATCCGAAGAATTACCGTCTTTATATCGAATTAGCCGATTGTTTCGTCAAAATCAATGAAAAAAATAGAGCCATAGCGCTGCTTGAAGACTTCCAAAGAATGGATGGACACAATCCCATGATCATGGAATTTCTGGGACAGATAAAGTAGAGCGTTGGGATGAGGTCTTGGTACTAAATGATGTTGTTTAACGCCTCATCCCCTTCTCTAAAAGAATGAAACAATCCCTCGTTGGTTTGCCTCTGACGGAATTGATGGAAATCCTCAAACCGTTGCCGTCTTTTCGTGCAAGACAGCTTTTTCGTCATATTTGCCAAGGCGCGTATTCATTCGCTGAAATGACAGACTTTTCTCTATCCCTGCGCGAATCCATGACAGGGCGTTTTTCCCTCTATTCAAGCAAAATCGTACAGCAGCTTGAGGACAGAGACGGTAGTGTGAAGCTTCAAATTGGCTTGAGCGACGAGGCGGGAATAGAGTCTGTACTTCTTTCGGATAAAACCGGGCGCAAAACCGCGTGCCTTTCCACCCAAGCGGGCTGTCCTATAGGATGCGTATTCTGCAAAACTGGCGCACTTGGTTTCAGGCGCAGCCTCTCATCAGCCGAAATCGTTGAACAATTCCTCTATCTTCGAGCCGCGGCCGGCGCCCGCATTGACAATATAGTTGTCATGGGTATGGGTGAGCCTCTCTTAAACATCATGGAATTGCGGAAGGCGCTTAAGTTTCTCACCGGTGCGGAAAGCTTGAATTTTTCAAAACGGAATATCACAATTTCTACGTGCGGTATTACCGCCGGGATTCGAGACTTGGCGGAGAATGGACCCGAAGTACGGCTTGCTTTATCCCTCACCACTGCGGACGAGGATTTACGAGCGCGGCTCATGCCGGCAACTGCGGCTAACCCGTTACCTGCGGTGAAGGATGCGTTGCTCTACTATCAGCAAAGACAGAAGCGCCGCATTACATTAGAGATCGTAGTACTCGGCGGAGTGAACACCCGCCAAGAAGATGTGAATATGACAGCCGACTTTGCCCGCGGATTGAATATTGCGGTGAACCTGATACCGTGGAACCCGGTTTCCTGCGCCGTATTTGAAGGAGCGTACTTACGCCAACCGTCGCGTGCGGAGACTGACGGCTTTGCCGAAAACTTACGAAGACGAGGATTAAATGTAACCGTGCGCCTCAAGAGAGGGCGCGGCATAGCCGGCGCGTGCGGACAATTAGGACATTTACCGGTTAAGAACCAACTAAAACACGAACCCTAGTCCCGCGGCGCTTGTGCAGGATCTATGTAAACCCCGTTCTTGTCCACCATAAACAAAAGCTGGGGCGAACCATCAGTTGACAGCCTGCCGAGTTCTGTCCCGACCCCCACTCTGTCGCCCTGTTTGACCGAAAGCCAATCGCAGCCGCCGTAGATATAGAGCAGGCCGCTCTCATTTTTTACAATCACCACTTTTCGGTAATTCAGATAAGGACCGGCGGATTGCACGACTCCCTTTGTTACGCTCCTGACGATTTCTGCTGCATAACTCGTAATAACGACGCCGCCCGCTATTTTGCCTGTAGATTTGGATATACTCTTAACCGTTACTGGCCATTCCAGAGCGGACTTTGGTGAAAATGGAGGTTTCACTCCAGCGCCCCTTGGCGGAATTTTCAACCTATCGCCTATTTTGAGAATATAGTTATTAGGTAATTCGTTCAACTTCAATAATTCGGACACCGTTGTATCATTTCTTCTGGCGATGCTAAAGAGCGTATCGTTTTTGACAGCCACATAGTCAGCCTTCCCCTGAACGGCCGCAGGACCGCTTCCTTGTGATACGTCGGCCTTTGGCGCATCCACCTTTTGGGGAATCTTGAGCTTCTGGTCCGCCTTGAGTTTGGACGGGTCGGTTATACCATTCAATTTCATAAGAGCGTCAGTGCCGACTCCGTAAGAGAGAGCAATCGAGTAAATAGTCTCCCCCTTTTTAACCGTGTGAATATCGTCTCCGAAAACCATTGCGCTTATAGAAAGGCAAATAATAAAAAGAATAAACCTCTGCAATTTCTAACCCTGTATTTTGGTATTATACGATAACGAGACGAGACGTGCAAGAGGTATAGAACGAGGTTTATGGGAGCAGGGTAAGCCTGATTCGCCTGACGGCGAGACGGAAGCGCCTATTTTTTAGTTTTTCGACCCGGTAAGGACCTGCGGGTTTGGGCGTTTCTTCGCATAATTTAAAATAAATATATTTTTGACGTATGCTGTTTATGAACAGGATACGTAAGGAAGGAAATCTCACAATGCAATTCTTTTAATATGTATGAAAGAAAGCGGCTGATGGGAGTCGAACCCACGGCTCCAGCTTGGAGGGCTGGGGTATTACCGTTATACGACAGCCGCTTAATCGCTTAATAGTTTATTCTAACAGATTTTTATTTTTTTGTCAAGCCAAAAAAGTAAAAATCTGTTAACCTGCAATGACAACAGGAAGAGGCGCTGGGAGGCTGCCGATGCGCCGTGTTGACTACAGCAAGAGCCCGCCCGCGCTTTATATTCTCTCATTTTCCGCGCTTTTTCACCGCATCAATCGCGCTATGTATTAAAACCGCTATTCTTCCGCGAAAAGACGCGGGCTCAATAAAAGAATATTCCCGCTTCTTTTCCGCTCCGAAAGATTCCTTAAATTGATTGATTAGCAACTGTTCCGCATAAGTTCCGCTTGTTTCCGCGCCGCCGTACCAGCCTCCGAAATCATAGTACTGCAAGCCCGCGTTTTTGAAGAAGAGTATATCGTCCCAGTGAAGCAGGCGGTTCGACCTGCCGATCATATTGCGGGCTTCAGCGTCAGCGGTGTTGCGAAAAAGGGATGAGGACTGGTGAAGCCGCGCGGTCCCGTCGGATATAACATAGGCGTGCATGGTAAGAATCTCTCCGCCGCCGTCCGCGGCGTACCTTGCGCAGAACGTTTTGTTCTCGTAAAATTGTTCAACGTCTGAATAATCAATGCGGGACCTGTTTTTCGAGTCCGCGAATATATTAAAAAAATCTATATATTGCAGAAGTTTCTCCCTGTTTTCTTCGCCCTTCTCAAAGAGAGTAAAACAGTGCGCGCCGTCTTTGTTTACCGCGCGGTTTATTTCGTAGCGTGTATTTTTGCGTATATGAGAAAATAATTCGCCCTCTGGCTTGGTCAAATCGATTAAGAGCGTCCACAATTCCTCAAAAGACGCGGCGTCTCTTTTATTTTCCGCAACAAATTTGTAGCGCAGGACGTCGATTTTCCTGTCAGGCTTTTCTTTGTAATTATACCATATCTCCGCCATTTTCATTCCGTTCTTTTTGCGGTAATAAATCATTATTATTCCTTGTTAAACCAGAATTAGTCTTGCAAAGCCGCCGCAAAATCACGATAACGCGCTTCGCTCCAGTTTTTTTCATCATAAATGTCGTCATGCACATAATAAAACCGCGAGTCAGGGTCAAGACAAGACGCGCCCCGATAATATGAGGTATTTGTCCAGCCGCCCGTGAAGATATAAACGCCGTTTTTTTTCTCCGCCGCAAGCGGTTTCTTTGTAAATGGATTCACTGGATTTTCCACCAGGTCTTTTAATGCGAAAAACGGCGCGTCCGCGTTGGTCATGAAAGCAGAATCTGTTTGAAACGGCGTTTCTCCAGCGTCAAAATCCTTTACCAGCAAAATAGGGCTGTACGGCAGGACGTGGTTGTTTTGAAAAGATGAGAAATCAGGGTGCGTGATACCGCTGTCTCCGTGGTCAGAGGCGATGATGATGCGGGTATTATTCCACACATTGTTTTCCCGCATAAATTCAAACCATTTTGCTAAAAGAATATAACCCGCCGCATTCACGTGGTAGTATTTGAAAGAATCATTGCCGAAAAAGTTGGCGCCGCGTTCGGTGACGGACTCGGCGGGCTCGTAATTCGGATATTGCAAGTATGCGGGCTCATGCGTGAGGTCGTTTACCAGAATCGTAAAAGCGCCGTTTTGCGAATCTGTTACTGCGGTGATTTCAGGCAAATAAAAAAGCGCGGCGTAATTGTCAAGCGTAGAGCGCGGCGCACCCGCATTTTCTGTGAAATCCGTCATTCCCCAATATTTCCCGTTTTGATATAAGAAGTCGCGGACGCTGAAAATCGAGGTCTTTACCACCGCAAACAGTAATAAATTACGGCGCAGTAATCCGTCCATATTAATCGGTTCCGCGTATTCCTCAATCCCCATATTCAATCTTTCCCTCATGAATTTATCAGTTAATTTTCCGATAATTTCAATGTCGGCAACCCCGCCCCCTGCTTTATCATAGAAGTCTGCTTCCATGGGCTGATAATAATTTATATAAGGGAGGTTGCTCACCGTTACATCGAAACCTTGCTCGCGAAAAAGCGCGGGCATAAGCAGGAGCGCCTCATTGTGTTTTTCCCGCATAGAAACATCAGCGCGTTTGTTCATATTATAGGTGGAATATTCATACCCTCCGAACAGGGGCGGCGCACCGAGGAGGGTACGGCGGAAAAAAGAGATCGTGTTTGGATAATAGGCGAAGCCCTGAAATGCAGTCGCTACATCGGCGCGTTCTTTTGCTATAAGCGGGAAATATGAGTTAATCGCGCCGTCAAGCATGATGAATAAAACGTTTTTTCCGGTTTTCGACAAGGTTATTTTTTGAGAAAAAGAATCAAGCGGGTTTGACTGCGCGGTTTGTTTATTCACCGTCAGGGACGGCCCGCTTGAGAGAGATTCATATATCGAGGCGGTTTTCATAACCGAGAGAGCGCAGACGCTTATTACACAGAGCGTTAAAAGCGGCGACAGAATTTTGTTGTTAGATTTTGAATCAGTGCAGAAGCGGGAAACGGCTCTGAAAATCGAGTGTTTTTGCGGGTCCGCAGAGCTCTTGATCCCGCCTGCACCCGCGTGCATTAAAACAAAGACAGAGAAACACGCGGCAATATTAATCAATTGCGCGAAAGCGCCCTTGTGCATATAGACGCCGTCCGGCAGTCTAAAGCTCAACGTCTGCGATACAATGCCGTAATTGCCGTCAAACACAAAGAAATTCAACAGGGCGCATATCGAAACCGTTGCGCTGAGAATCGCAAGAGTGGAACGGACGCGGCGGGGCGCGAGAAAATAGAGGCATAGAGGCCAAAAGAAAAATAATCCGAACCCCTGAATACCGGGCGCTGACAGGAGAGAGAAGAGGCTTGTTCCAAACGCCTCTGCTGTTTGCGCGAAATACGCGGGGTCTGACGCGGCGGTGTTCAGCGGAATAAAGCAAGCGGTGAAGAGCCATAGAACCGTGCAGGATAAGATAAATATCCTGTCGGCGTTTCTTATTTCAAGAACAAGTCCGAGCCGCTTTCTAAAAAGGTATTTTGCAAGCCTTATATAAATTGGAATACACGCAAAAGATAAAAAGACCAGAATTGAAACTGTTTTGTTGCGGAATGCGCGCATGGGGAAATTGTAACGAATAAAACATATATAAATCATAAACGCGAAACATAAGGCGCACCCCGCAAAGTAAACAACCCGCAAGGGATTTTTTATCTTGAACAGGATGTTTTTAGCGAGCGAATAGAGGTTGTTCATCGTCCAATACAAGACGAGCGCCGCAGGCGAATTATAGAGCAAAACAAGAAAAATCGCGCTCATAGCGTAAAGCTGGATTTTTTCTTTCAACGGAAATCCTTTACTATAGATCATCCCTGCTATTACATTTATAAGAGTCATAATTATCGGCAGGATATTTAGAGAGAATCCGTTGATGGAAAAAGCCGCGTCTGGTCTGCTTAAATCGCTTATGAAAAGAACACGCTCTCCCTGCAACGCGGCGAGGTGGGACAGAAACGAATAGGCGGCGATAAAGAACGGAATCTGCAAAAGCAGGCTGAGCGAGCTTCGGAGCGCGTAAATCGGGCGGTAATGGTTTTGCCGATAATACGCGGTTATGAGCATCCACCGCTCGTCTCCTGTAAAGTATTTGCGGATGCGCGCCAGGGTTCCGGTCATGCGTTTTTGCGCTTTTCTTTCGATTTCTTGTAATTTTTCTGCTTTTATGTAGAGCGGGAGACACGCTGTGTTGACGGCGGCGCTCAACAGTGCGAGCGCCAGCACGGTGTTTTCCTTGAACACGGAAACGTAGAGAACCGCGTAGGCGCATTCCATTAAAAGCTTTATCGGGTAGATAACTATGGTAAAAAGTACGTCTGACATATCCCCGCCTGATGCAGTTTATTTTGAATTTTCGATTAGATTCGGCGCGGTCTGCGCTTCTGGTTCGCTGACCCGCATGAGAAAATCCACAACACGCCTGCCGCATTCGCCCCGGTACCGCCATGCGGTTTCCTTTGCCTCTTTGCGGGCGCAAGCCGCGCCCTCGTCTGAGGTCGCTTTTTCTACAACCTCTCTGATGCGCGGCAGGTCCGTTTCTTTTAGTTCAACGCCGAAACGCCTCACCGCTTCAAAACGCCAAAGCTCGTGTTTAATATCGCCTGCGTCATACATCCCGCGGTTAAAGAAAGCGTCAGCGTAAATCACCGGGCGGTCGAATAAAAACACAAAGTCAAAAATGACGCTGGAAAAATCCGACAGCATCACATCTGATTTTGACAATGTTTCGAGGTTTTCTGGTGAATAATCCCACTCCACCGCGTCTTTGTACCGTTCTTCGAGCCGTTTCAACATTTTCGCCTCGCTCTTTTTTGACTGGGGATGGGGGCGCACGATGACGCGCCAGCCAGCCGCTATAAGCGGGTCGAGCAGTTTTTCTCCGAATACGTTCAACAGGGAGCCTTTGCCCCAGGACGGAGATACCAAGACGGTGAACGGGTGGTTTTCCTCTTTGGGCAGGGACGCTAGTTTTTCTTGAAAAACATCAAGATACGCGCTCCCTACAACCTCAAGGTCTTTAGCTTTGACGCCCCGCTGTCTTTCCAGCTCTCGAATGTCGGCTTTCTGGTATTCGCCGGATAAAAGCACTGAATCAAACCAGTCAAGCCCGAAGAGTCGGTAGCAGACCGCATCGCCCACGTCATGCAGGATGTGCGCATAATGTTTGACGGCTTTTGAGCGTTTGAGCTGATAAACGTCAAGTCCGGGCGTGGTCATAAGGCATAGGTCCGCCTCAAGCAGGTTGAGACGCATAAACGCCTTGTTGTCAGCGCCGATGAATTCGCCGATTATGTATGTATAATTCTGTGCAAAAAACGGGTCGTCCACCGCGGAGGTCAGGTAGCGGACCGCAACGCCGCGGCGTTCGAATTCGTCCAGAATCGGCTTGAACACATTCCAATACTGGTTTCCCTCGTTATAAACCGCGAATCTGCACCGCGTTTGAGAGGCCGCGGAGATTTTCCCGCCGGAGAGGAGCAGTTTCGCCTTGATGAGCGCGGTACGAAACAAAAAATATCCCACAGTCGTAACGCCCAGTAAAAACGAAAAGAGCATACTGCCTGTTCCTGGGTCAATATAAAGTCTGAACATAGTACCTTCTTAGATTGTTGTCTGAAGGAGGGCGCGGTCCGAAAAGCAGGCTTTGCCTGGCGGACTACTGCTCAACGGGCGCCGCTTGCAGGAGGGCGGGGGAGGGCTGTCGCACAAGCTTTGTGAGTGCGCGCCCCCTCCGCTGTTTTAGGGGATTACCGCCTCTTCAATCGCGCCCAGCGGACCCTTTTCGCCTTCCCGTTCAATCTCCCATGCGCCCGCTATGTAGATGCGTTTGCCTCGGTCCTGTTCATCGAACTCCAGAGTCAGGGGGGAGTTGGTGTCGAAAGCGGAATTGACCAGCTCTTTTTCGCTTGCTGGGTAGTGATCAAGGATGACCCAGCGGACTTCTATGCCGTGTACGCCCTTTGGCTTGCCTCGGCGCGTACCCTCAAAGTAATGGATGATGATGCGGCGAATCGTGCCCGTGTCGATTGTCAGGCGAGGGCTGGTGGTGGGAACCGGCACCGGGGTGCGCCCCTCTTTCTTGTTGTGTATGCTCATGTTGTCTCGGTCTTCGTCGGTTACCGGCGCATAGCGGAGAAAGCGGTTGATAAACTCTCGCAGGATTTTCTCGGAACTCTTGCGGATGCGGTTTTTCTCCGCAGTCTGGGTCGAGGTGTGGGGGACTTTAGTCGGCTCGTAGACTGCGGTCCATGCGTTGTAGGCTGTGTGCAGTCCCTGCATCTCGGCAGTGGGGATGTGGTTCCACGCGGGAGGGTCGCCGCTGGTTTTCTTGTCTGAATAATTGACAACGTTCTTGAAGAACACGTCATATTCGCCGTCTTTTGCAGGTATTGTGTTATCTGCCATATAATTCTCCTTAATAGTATGATACGCCGCCTCATATGCGCGGCGCTGGAAACAAGGGTCTTGCGGCGCTCCCTGTATCGCACGGGGAACTCCCTGTATCGCACGGGGAACTCCCTGTATCGCACGGGGAACTCCCTGTATCGCACGGGGAACTCCCTGTATCACGCGGGGAACGAGCCGCATTGTACGGGCAACACCCTGAACGCCAGTATATCACCGTATTGTTTTATCGGTCAAGTAAAAAATAAATTTTTTTTGACGCATTACGCTGTTTCCCTTGCTTTTTCGCGCGGAAGGACGCGGCGGAGAGCCCGGTGGGTTATTCATGGCGTATTGACAGGAAAATAAGATTATGGTATAAAGTGAGATAAAGGAAGTTGAGTTGAGGATAACAGGGGATGAATTACGAAAAGTTCAACTGGTTGAATTAAGAATTCTGAAAGAATTACACAGAATTTGCGTTAAACATAACATAAAATATTTCCTGTCTGACGGCACATTGATAGGCGCGGTCAGACACGGCGGT
>JAIRSU010000013.1 GCA_031255285.1 Treponema sp.
CGAGGAAGACATATTTGAAAAAACCGCATTTCCATCACAATCACAAATCGAACTGTTGAAGGGGAGGCAGGAAGGGGACAAGTCCCTGCTGTCTACGTTTCTTAACTTGTTGACAGTGGGAGGCTTCCCCCGTACCTCCAGTATTACACCCTGAAGGGTGGGAAATTAAACCCTATAGCGATTATGGGAAACACTCCACGCAAAAACCATGTTCTTGACCTGTTTTGTAGCAATGGAACTACAGGTGTTGCTTGTAGGTATATGGGAAAAAGATTGTTTATCGGTATTGAAGATAAAAATATTGTAATTTGTCAAAAAAAAGATTATTATAGATCAAGGCGGCATCGTACGCGCCTGTCTGGGTTCCGGGTCTAAATCACTTGAACTGTGCCCGTATGTGGGTTGTACCATCGGCAGGCGGACCGTGTTGCAAAAAACCGCATTTGGGCGTGCACTCTTTGTTGTACAGAACCTTTATTGAGTCCGGCAAAACGCCGCATGCAGTTGTAATAGTACCGTTTACGATATTTATAAAACAACAATTGAAGGAATAGAAATGGTGAAAATAAAAAGAATCTTCTATAAGAAACGCAATACGTGAAGGCAAGGTAAATTGTGAATCTTTACCCTCTTACTCTTACTTTTTCAGAAAGTCTCGCCGTATTTTTTCCTTTTATGTTTAATGGGAAGCCCATAACGGGCGTTTCCTGTTTTATTTCAACACGACAGGCAGGGGACATGAGCGTGTCAAATGAAGAAAACAGACGGAATTTTCTCAAAAACGCCTTCTGTACGGACATGAAACTTTATATGTGCAAACAAACCCATTCGCAAAACGTCGACACTGTAGATAAAGGCGCTCCCCTTGTTTTTGAAGATACAGACGGGTTGGTAACATTCCAAAGAGAAGACGTAATTCTTTCCGTTACAGTAGCGGATTGTTTGCCTGTATTCCTGTTCGACGTGGAGAGCGGCGCTTTCAGCGTGGTTCATTCGGGGTGGAAAGGCACCGGTGTCGTGTTAAAAGCGTTGCAGCTTATGCGCGCGCGTCCAGAAGCTGTGTCCGCTGTTTTGGGTCCCTGCATCTGCGGACGCTGTTACCATGTTGACGAAGAGAGAAGGCGCATTTTTGAAGAGAAATTTGGCAGGCAAGACGGAGAATATCCACTTGGCGCAGTCGTTTTAGATGGCTGTCTTGACTTAAAGGCCGCTAACGCCCGACTTCTGGCAAAGAGTGGTGTGAAAAATCTAGCCTATTGCGAAGACTGTACCTTTACCGATGAAAGATTTGGTTCTTTTCGCCGTGAAGGGAAGAATTTCACCCGAATGCTTGCGGGAATCGGCAGAAATATTTAACTGATATGAGTTAAACTGAAGCTGTTTGTGAAGGGCTAATAAGTAAGAAGAGAAATTAGGAGGGAAATAATGGCGGATTTTTTGATTGAAGACACCGGTAATTTCCGTGAGATACGTGCAGGAAATATCGTACGCGGAATACTTTTCCGCAGCGAACATCCAGTACAGAACGGCATTGAAAATAAGCCGGTCGTTTTAAGCGCCATACAAGCGCGTATCGCGTGCGTGATTAATCTATGCGACAGCGGGTCCGGCGTCAAAATTGTCGCACACGCCTCGCCATGGTATAACCGACTGGTGAAACAGTATCGCGTTATTGGTCTGAATATGTCTTTTGACTTTGCCGCTCCTGAATTCAATAAAAAGCTTCGCAGGGGACTGTTATTTATGCTCTCCCATGACGGACCATATCTGATTCACTGCCGTGCGGGCGTTGACCGTACGGGTTTTGTGTGCGCGGTATTGGAAGCACTCATGGGCGGGACTATGGATGAGATCGCTGCAGATTATGCACGGTCTTTTCTTGTGGGTGCAGAATCTGACGTGTACCACGGTGATTTCGTGACTGCAGTAATTTTCGAGCAACTCGCTCTTACCAAGAACAGTGAGACATCTACATTCGAAAATCTAACTATAACCGTAGAGCACTACGTGGCAAAGACACTAGGACTTGGCGCGGAGATGACGGCGATGTTAAAGAAAAAACTATGTGGGACCACCGCCACTTGAATCGCGTCTAAAAAAAAGCCTCCTCAAGAGAGGAGGCTTCCACAACAGAAGTTCGCGCTTTATTGAAGCAAAGAGAGAACCGATTGACTACGCTGATTCGCTTGCGCCAACATTGCGGTACCGGACTGGACGAGAATCTGGTTCTTGGTGTAGTTGACCATTTCGTTAGCCATGTTGGTGTCACGGATGCGGGATTCGGAGGCTTGCAGATTTTCAGCGCCGATGTCGATACCGCGAATGGCATGTTCAAGGCGGTTCTGGTAAGCACCGAGGTCTGCACGCTGTTTGCTCACCTTCTTTAAGGCTTCATCCAGTGTGCCGAGGGCATTATTGGCAGAATCGGGGTTGTCCAGCATGACGTTGAAAGTGTCATCGTCGACATTGCGGACGTTAAGCCCTTTTGCTGACAAATTACTGATGAAAATCTGCTCTCTCTGGTCCATGTTCGCGCCGATGTGTATCCACATAGATGCTGTTGCGGTAGCAGTTTGATCTCCCGTGCGCGCAAAACGCCCCGTCAACATATTCATACCGTTGAATTGGGCATGGGAGGCAATACGGTCGATTTCATCAATCAATGAAGAGACCTCAACCTGGATTTGCTCACGATCTTCGGCGGTATAGATACCGTTGGAAGACTGTACTGCAAGCTCGCGCAGACGCTGAAGGATGTCTTGAGTTTCCTGAAGGTATCCTTCAGTTACCTGAATAAAGGAAATACCGTTCTGGGCGTTGAAAGAAGCCATGTTAAGCCCTCGAATCTGGCTACGGAGCTTTTCGGAAACGGCAAGCCCAGAGGCATCATCACCAGCGCGGTTAATACGTAACCCGCTTGACAGTTTTTCCATGTTCTTATCCAGATAAGACTGAGTAACCTTGAGAGACCTATCCGCGAACATCGCGCTTAAGTTGTGATTGATTATCATAATTCACTCCTTTGGTATTAAGACGTTTACTATCCCTGTGACAACAAACGTCTCGGCATCCTTGCCTATATCTCAACACAAAAAAGTGTTGTTCTATACATTATCGGCTCATTAACGATTTGCTTTAGAGGGTAAAGAGAAATTTGATAACGGCCAGATTTTAATTATAAGGTAAATAAGCTCCGCGTTGTTTATAACCTCTCAACAAAAGACTATACCTGCCTTTTTTCAAACATTCAAACAACGCCTGCCGGTGGGTCAGTGTCAGACACCGGCGGTATCAGGTTCGTGTAATTAACCGTCTCAAACTAGAAAGGGCTTTAACAATTCTACAAATTTAGCTATGATATCTCCCTATGAATAAACTAATCATAAAAGGTGCTCGCGAGCATAACCTCAAGAACATAGACATTGAACTCCCGCGGGATAAACTTATAGTCATATCAGGACTTTCAGGGTCAGGGAAAAGCTCACTCGCATTTGACACTATATTTGCCGAAGGGCAACGACGGTATGTAGAAAGCCTCTCTGCCTATGCACGACAGTTCTTGGGGCACATGGATAAACCCGACCTTGACTATATAGAAGGACTGTCGCCCGCCATCGCCATAGAACAAAAAACCACGCATCGCAACCCCCGCTCGATAGTAGGGACGGTTACTGAAATTTACGACTATTACCGCCTCCTCTACGCCCGAATTGGCGTACCTCACTGTCCCAAGTGCAGGCGGGAGATAAAAGAGCAAAGTGTAGACCAAATCATAGACGCAATAACGGCGATGGGAGAAGGCAACCGCATTCAGTTGCTGTCGCCTATCATCAGGGGCAAGAAAGGAGAACATCAGAAGGTCGTTGCAGATGCGAGAAAAGCGGGCTTCGCCCGAGCTCGTATAGATGGTATCTTAGTAGGTTTGGACGATGAACAATCAATCAAACTTGACAAACAGAAAAAGCATACGATTGAAATCGTAGTTGACCGTCTCATCATAAGAACAGATACGCGGATGCGGCTTGCCGAATCTGTTGAAGCCGCCCTCGAAGCGTCAGACGGACTCCTTCTTGTTCTGGTGAATGAAGAAGGCGCACATTCACCCAGAGAACACTTCTTTTCTCAAAAAAGCGCATGTCCGAATTGTGGCATCTCAATCCCTGAATTACAACCCCGCCTCTTTTCATTCAATAACCCTTTTGGTGCATGCCCAGACTGCGCCGGACTCGGCGCAAATCTCGAATTCGATGCGAACCTTGTGATACCCGACCGCAGCCTCTCTTTTGATGAAGGCGGTATTCTCCCTTACCACCCGGATGTCGCATGGAACCGAAGTCGGTTCGAGGGACTCGCCAAACACTTCAAGTTTAAGCTTTCAACGCCGCTCAAAGACATTCCAAAAGAGGCATTTGATGCTATTCTGAACGGTACAGCCGAGAAAGTAGGCATACGGTACGAAAATCGTGAAAAAACAGGACGTTTTGAATACAATACTCCATTCACTGGCGTTCTTGAAGATCTCAGACGCCGTTACATGGAGACCCAATCCGAGGGGGTCAAGGATTGGCTCGAAAAATTCATGTCTCATCGTTACTGTAAGTCATGCGGCGGCAAACGCCTCAAGCCTGAAGCGTTGTCGGTAACGGTTAACGATAAGAATATTTGGGAACTCAACAGCCTTTCAGTCGTGGATTCCCTCGAATTCTTCA
This sequence comes from Treponema sp., assembly GCA_031255285.1. Taxonomy (GTDB): domain Bacteria; phylum Spirochaetota; class Spirochaetia; order Treponematales; family Breznakiellaceae; genus JAIRKH01. Next base: position 4,710 of record JAIRSU010000013.1, read on the forward strand.
AGAATATTCGATTAAATGAGAGCGAAAGGAAGATAGCTGAACAAATTCTCAAGGAAATCAATGCTCGTCTTGGGTTTATGAAGAATGTAGGACTTGATTACCTATCGCTTGAACGTAAGGCGGCAACTCTTTCCGGCGGAGAGGCGCAGCGCATACGGCTTGCTACACAAATTGGCTCCAGTTTAGTTGGAGTGCTTTATATCCTCGACGAGCCAAGTATAGGCTTGCACCAACGGGATAACCAGCGACTCATAGACACGCTTTTGTATTTACGCAACCTGGGTAATACGCTCATCGTAGTAGAACATGATGAACAGACGCTCCGTACTGCGGATTACATCGTGGATTTGGGACCAGGCGCGGGTATTCATGGGGGAAATATTGTGGCTCAAGGCACACCGGAGGAAGTGGCGCAGGTTAAAGAGAGCCTCACAGGACAATATTTGGCGGGAGCGCTCAAGATTGATGTTCCCAAAAAGCGACGTAAGGGGAATAAGTCTTTCATCAAGCTGAAGGGAGTGTCAGAGCATAACTTAAAAAATATCAATGTTGAAATTCCCCTTGGCATATTCACCTGTATCACAGGTGTGTCTGGGTCGGGTAAGTCAACCTTACTCCAAGATGTACTTGTGCCCGCTCTGTCAAACCGCGTCTACTGTACCGCCAAATCCGAAGGTGCTTACAAGTCTCTCGAAGGCGCGGAGAACATTGATAAAGTGATTGATATTGACCAGAGCCCTATTGGTAGAACTCCACGTTCCAATCCGGCGACTTATGTGGGTGTATTTACGGGTATCCGTGACCTTTTCGCCAGTCTGCCCGAATCAAAGATGCGTGGGTACAAGCCCGGACGGTTTAGTTTCAATGTGAAGGGCGGCAGATGCGAACATTGTCAAGGCGATGGTATGATTAAGATAGAGATGAACTTTTTACCTGACGTTTACATCATTTGTGATGTGTGCGGTGGAGCGCGTTTCAACAAGGAAACGTTGGAAATACGGTTCAAAGGTAAGAACATCGCCAATGTCTTGGATATGACTATCGAGGAGGCTGCGGATTTCTTCCGCTCTATTCCTCAGATTGCCCACAAGATGGAAACGTTGTTGTCTGTGGGACTGGGTTATGTAAAGCTTGGTCAGTCCGCTCTTACTCTTTCCGGCGGAGAGGCGCAAAGGGTGAAATTGGCCTTTGAATTATCCAAACGCCCTACCGGCAGGACGTTTTATGTGCTTGATGAGCCGACTACAGGCTTACACTTCGCGGATGTGAAACAGCTTATGATGGTGATTCAGCGGCTTGTTGACCATGGCAACACGGTTGTGATGATTGAGCATAATCTGGATGTGCTTGCACAGGCTGACTGGCTTATAGACCTTGGTCCTGAGGGTGGGGATAAAGGCGGCAGAGTGGTTGTTACCGGTGTGCCGGAAAAAGTGGCAAAGTGTGAGAAGTCTTATACAGGGCAATATTTGAAACCGTTGTTAGCGCACGAAAGAGAGAATATACAATAGGAGTTTTTTGGATGAGATGGGGTTTTGCCGACAGGCGTACCTATTTGTCAGTGTGCTTTATATCTTTTCAAGAGATATTATGCTCTAACATCCTGCTCTTCGTTTAACACTTCCCCAGCATATTAAAGCCCACCCCTCTTGTTATGAAACATCAAAATTGTTAAGCTGTGGTAAATTATTTGATAATGTTCTGAAAAATAGCTGGCTGAACTTGCCGTGTCAAACAGCATCAACTTTATAATTAGGAGATTTTTATGGAAAAGAATATGGTCGCTGAATATTTGGCGGCTACTCCGGTAGATAAAATCAGTACGGGGTTTTTAGCTTATTTGTGTAATTTATGGGAAACCGCTAAAGTCGCGCCCGAAACAGCTGCTTTCATCGTCAGAGAATTGGAAAATCAGCGCAAGCGAATCAAACTCATCGCAAGTGAAAATTATTGTTCCCTTTCCGTCCAACTCGCTATGGGCAATCTTCTGACGGATAAATACGCCGAAGGAATGCCGAATCACCGCTTCTATGCGGGGAATGAGAATGTCGACGCTATTGAGAGCCTTGCATCTGCGGAAGCCTGTAAGCTTTTCGGCGCGGAATACGCCAATGTTCAGCCTCACTGTGGAGCGGACGCCAATATTCTCGCTTTCTGGGCTATCCTTTCAACTCGCGTGGAGGTTCCCGCGCTCACAAAATTCAACGAAACAAATCTTTACAAGCTCACAGACGCCCAATGGCGGGAATTGAGGGAGACTCTTGGCAATCAAAAGCTTTTGGGTTTGGATTACTATTCAGGAGGGCATCTTACTCATGGGTACCGTTATAATATGTCGGGACGCTTGTTCGATGCCTATTCTTACTCAGTGTCAAGAGAAACTGGTCTTTTGGATTATGATGATATAGAAAAACAGGCATTAGAAATTCGTCCCCTGATTCTGCTTGCTGGTTATTCGGCGTATCCCCGTAAAGTCAACTTCAGACGAATGAGGGAGATTGCAGACAAAGCCGGATCCGTGCTGATGGTTGATATGGCGCATTTTGCTGGACTTATCGCGGGTAAGGTCTTTACTGGAGACTATGACCCCATCCCTCACGCGCATATCGTAACCACAACTACGCACAAGACTTTGAGAGGACCGCGGGCGGGGCTTGTGCTTTCTACAAAAGAATTCGCCGAAGCTTTGGATAAAGGCTGTCCTCTCACTATGGGCGGTCCTTTGCCTCATGTTATCGCGGCGAAAACTGTGGCGTTCCGCGAAGCTGGTCGTCCTGAATTCCGAGAGTATGCGGCAAATATCGTGAAAAATGCCCAAGCTTTGGCCTCTGTATGCGCTAAAAGCGGACTTGATGTGCTTACTGGCGGTACAGATAACCACCTTTTCCTTGTCAATGTCCATAATTTCGGAATTACAGGCAGGCAGGCAGAGAGCGCACTCCATGAATGCCGCATTACCTTGAACCGTAACAGCATCCCTTCTGACCCGAACGGTCCCTGGTATACATCGGGTTTACGTATCGGTACAGCGGCCGTCACAACTCTGGGTATGGGCACTAAAGAAATGGATGAAATTGGATATGTTATCGCGCTCGTCTTGAATAATATGTCCCAAGCATCTGACGCTAAAAACCCGACGAAGAAGAGTAGAGCCAGGTATGTGATTATGCCATCTGCAAAAAGTGAGTCGCTTGAACGCGTACAAAGAATCCTCTCCCGCTTCCCAGTGTACCCGGAGCTTGACTTGGAAGTACTCAAGAATACGTTTATCCATTAAGACTCTTCCTACTTGCCATAAAGGGGAAATTTCTCTATAATAATTAAGCATCTAAATTTTAAAGGAGAAAATTCATGCAATTACAAGATTTGAAACATGCAAGTTTGAAAAAATGGGTTGAAGAGGCGGTAACCCTTATGGCTCCGGATGCGGTGGAAGTCTGTGACGGCTCGCAGACTGAATACGACCGCATGATTAAGCTAAATATAGACGCCGGACTGGCGACTCCACTTAATCCGTGGCTCTTGCCCGGCTGTGTGTTGTTTCGCTCTGACCCTTCAGACGTGGCGCGTGTTGAGGCTCGTACTTATATCGCAAGCAATAATAAGGACGATGCGGGTCCCACCAATAACTGGATAGACCCATCGGAACTCAAAAAGGCTATGACTGAGCTCTATCGTGGTTCTATGAAAGGACGAGTCATGTACGTCATTCCCTTTTCTATGGGACCGGTTGGTTCGGAAATCGCTAAAATCGGCGTTCAGATAACAGATTCGCCCTATGTGGTCGCTAATATGCACATCATGGCGCGGGTTGGAACAAAAGTACTTGATGTTCTTGGCAAAGATGGCTTCTTTGTACCGTGCTTCCATTCGGTTGGCAAGCCTTTGGGTCCCGGTGAGAAAGACGACGGGAAGTGGCCCTGCGCCCCCATCGATAAGAAATATATCTCTCATTTCCCAGAAACCCGCGAAATCTGGAGCTACGGTTCAGGTTACGGCGGCAATGCCTTGCTAGGCAAGAAATGTCTGGCACTTCGCATCGCATCCGTTTTGGCTCGCGATGAAGGCTGGCTGGCGGAGCATATGCTTATTCTCAAAATCACCAACCCCAACGGTGAAGTGAAATATATCTCTGGTGCATTTCCATCCGCTTGCGGCAAAACTAATCTCGCTATGCTGCTTCCTACGCTTCCAGGCTGGAAGGTCGAAACGGTCGGTGATGATATTGCATGGATGAAATTTGGTAAAGACGGTAGACTATACGCTATCAATCCAGAAGCAGGCTTCTTCGGTGTCGCCCCAGGCACGAACATGGACTCCAACCGTAACGCCATGGAAACCATTCGTCGCAATACCATATTTACCAACGTCGCGCTCACAGAAGACAAGACGGTTTGGTGGGAAATGATCGGCTATGATGCGCCGGGAAAGCTGATTGATTGGAATGGCAATGAATGGACGCAGGATAAGAATAACAAAGAGCAAAAGCCGGCTGCGCATCCGAATTCTCGCTTCACCGGACCCGCAAAACAATGCCCCGCCATTGCGCCTGAATGGGAAGATACCAGAGGTGTGCCAATAAGCGCCTTTCTTTTCGGCGGACGCCGCCCTAAGACGATTCCGCTCGTAAATGAGGCGAAAAGCTGGAGGCATGGTGTGTTCATGGGATCTATTGTTGGCTCTGAGGTTACAGCCGCAGCGCTCGACGTGAAAGCTGGTACCATAAGGCGCGATCCCTTTGCTATGCTTCCCTTCTGTGGCTACCACATGGGTGACTACTTCAAACATTGGCTCAATATTGGCAATAAGAGTACTTCAGATAAACTGCCGAAAATATTCTTTGTAAATTGGTTCCGTAAGAATGACGCAGGCAAATTCATTTGGCCCGGCTATGGCGAGAATTCCCGCGTTCTGGCTTGGATTTTTGACAGATGTAACGGCGTCATTGATAACGCCGTGGAAACGCCCATCGGTTTCTTGCCAAAAATTGATGCTATTGCTCGACCAGACGGCGTGAGTGAAGCCGATATGCAGGAGTTACTCAATATCGACGTTGAGGGATGGAAAAAAGAAATAGCAGATGTTCGCGAGAATCACTATCCCAAATTCGGCGAAAAACTTCCCCAAGAGTTATACGATGAATTGGACGCCATTGAAAGGCGGCTCAACAACTAATTTAACCTTCTACCCACGAAGCTCTGTCGAGAAAGAGGTTGCTTTAGCAACCTCTTTCTTATTATACTACAGTGTATAAGAATTACAAACGTTCTCAAGTTGAATAAGTTGATATTCATTCATTGTCGTACAACCTCAGATATTTCTTCAGCGATTTCTTCAATGGTGTAATTTGAAGTATTTCGGGTAACTTTGTCGGCCAACGACGGACTAAAATTTATTACCTCTCTTTTTGTAATATTGTGCCATATCGGCAACATAATTTGTTCACCTGAATTTACCTTGGTTACTATTCCATTCCATCCAATTCATAATTTGTCCAGCCTTTCGAAAGAAAATTTCTCGAAAGGGTAACTATTTCAAATCTCGAATTTTCATTTTGAATTCATCATACCAAACTTTCAGCCTATGTTTTTGCAATTCATACACCAAAGGTCTTACGACATCGTCCTTGTCTTCTGAAGCGTGAGAAACAAAGACACCATATTCTTAATACTATCTTCAGCTAAGTCATACCGGGATAAATCCAGTGATGGAAGTGAAGGCAACGGTCGTTCATGAATTTGAGGCAGAACACCCACTGTCAACAAGTTAAGGGCTGGACACCCTCCCGAAGCCGTGGTAAACCGGAAACGGGAGGGTATCATGGGAAAAAAACCTGTTTTGAAACAGTCCGGAACTTGTCAGGGAAGACGGAC
>JAIRSU010000108.1 GCA_031255285.1 Treponema sp.
GTTAAATCCATTCTTTTTCCTCCAGATAATGTTATCTCTTCTGTTCTGATGTAACGCTTCAATCATAACAAAAGATACAGCGTCATACAATAGTAATTTCAACGTTTTTTGTCCTCAAGGCTAGAGCACTATACAATGACACTAGGCTCGTGCTGCTGAAAATAGGGTTGGGCTAGCTGAGTTTGCGGTAATTTGGGCAGTCAAGGTGGAGGGCGTTAGGGTCGATCTTACGATAAGACATTGATATCTTATGGGTTTTTTCGTCAACGTATATGAGCATCTCGATTCTGTTTCGGGTAACTGGTTTTATAATTTCAATGAAACCGATAATCCGTTTCCTGTAAAATTTATTGCCAAACCATTTTTATTTTATTCTTTTATGTAAGAAAGGTATTATCCAGCCGTGGAATGAACCTATCGCCGCTCCGGTCAATACATCAGTCAAAAAATGACTGCCTGAAACTATTCTCATTGATGCTATTTCAGCAGCGAGTGTATAACGTTCAGACTGTAATTGACATTTGGGCGGTACTATGGGTTACCTTCGGTGGCGAATTCGGTTTTAACATCGGACCCGGCGTCCTATTTTTGGATGTCAGAGCGAGCGGATTTGTAATAGATACTTATGGCAGTCACAACTATAACGCTTCAAGCTATTCGATAGACGTGGGCTACAAGATAGGCTTGGGGAATAGGTAAGGCGTTATAGGTTGCGAGCTTCAACAGTTAAGAAATCTTTCTTATGAGTATTCCCGAAACATCTTATTATGATAAAAACAGGAGGTTTATAATGGATAAAACATTTCTTTTAGCGGTGATACTTACGGCGTTTATCATCGGGGCAGGAGGGTGCAACAACGATGATAAAGATGAGGGAGACGGTTACAATGAGGACATAATCAAGTATCCTTACACAGTGGAAAGTATAGAAAAAGAGATTAACGATAACTGGGAATTGCTTGGCTATACCGAAAAACCCACTAAATATATCGCCTTGACGTTTGACGATGGACCCGCCGCGGAGACGCAGGATCTGCTTGATATTTTAGCCGCGAAACAGGTTAAGGCGACCTTTTTCCTCATCGGACAGAATATCCGCTCTAATAAAGCCGCGACCAAGGCGATTTTTGACGCGGGTCATGAGTTGGCGAACCATTCTGACGGGTATGACGGACTCGGCGGGGCGACAGAATCTGAAAAGATAGAGATCAGCCTGGTCAAAGCATCTGCGGAAATCAAGGCGATAACCGGCAAAGACCCTGCGTTTTTCCGCGCCCCGAATGTGGCTTACGGCAATAATCTCACCAATGTGTGCAAGATAATGGGTATGCCTTTGATAGGTGTAAGCGTGTGGAGCAATGACTGGCAGTCGTCTATTACTGCGGAACAATGTAAAAGCAACGTGCTAAACGCCGCGAAGGATGGGGGTATCATCAACTGCCATGAAGCCAATACTTCAAAAGACAGAACTTTACCCATACTTGGAGATATGATAGACGGACTCCGCGCAAAAGGCTACTGGATAACAACGGTCAGCAAGCTTGCGGTGGTAAAAGGCAAGACCTTGCAGCCGGGTGAACGCTACGACAGCATCAATTAACCGATAGGGGGCAGCGCGGCGCACCGATTATTTTACCTCAAAGGCGGCTGACGCGCTGTTTCCCTCGCCGCGGACATTGACGGTGTGGCATCCGGGCGAAAGCGGCAGAATAAACACGCCCGCCGAATTCAGGTTCCCCTGAAAGATACCGTCAAGGTAAACCGCCGCATCGCCAAACCCTGTAGTTTCAACACGCGCTCCTTGCGTTTGCCCAGAGTCCGATGTGTCCATATAGAAAATAGTTCCATCCCGGGGAAGCCGTATCTCCGCCAAACCCTGAGCAGACTTCTCCGTTTCCCCTGTTCGGAAATGTTCCGTCAGCCATGCACGGTATTCGGGTGGATACGCGACATTTCCGCCTGAATGCCAGAAGCACGGGAGCGGCGACTCCTGACCAATGTGGAAATATTCGCCGACAATGCCCGGACAAAACCCGGTTGCAGACAATCCTGACAAGGCGCATATTTTCTTCTCTTCCACAAATACGAGTTCCTCCCGTGTTGCAGAGGGTGTATCCCGCCTCTCCATCAGGGAGAGTAAGTCTCGCGCTATGAGAGCCGGTATGGAACTGCCGGTCTTGCCCACGACGGTTTCGCCTGAAAAATTACCCATCCACACACCGACCGTCCACCGTTTAGTCGCGCCTAAAGCCCAGATGTTCTGGTACTGATTCGCGGTGCCGGTCTTGAACATCGCAGAAAAACGGGTTCGGAAAGCCGTATTTCGCCCAAAACCGGTCCAACGACTCTCCTCATCTGACAGAACGTCCCCGATAATAAATGCAGTATAGGGGCTTATCTTCCGCTGCGGAGTCGGTGCATAGCCGCTTTCAGGAGAGAGAATAAATTTTAAATCGTTAAGGACGCCGTCTGTTTCAAATAGAGAAAACGCCCGCGTCAATTCTTCCAGACTCACTTCGGCATTGCCTAATGCAAGTCCCAAGCCGTAAGTTTCAGTTTTTTCTAATACAGAATTGAAGCCAAGCGTGCCCAGAAAATCTTTAAAACGGCTGACTCCGAGCCGTTCCAGTGTCCAGACAGCTGGAATATTCAGAGATGAAGCCAGGGCGACTCGCAATCTGACCGGACCATTGAACCGATGGTTGAAATTTGCAGGCGCATAAGACTCATTGATACCGAATGAACTTGGAATATCAGGAAGTATGGTATTTGGTCCAAAGCCGTTTTCTATTGCGAAGGCGTAGAGAAAGGGCTTCAGACAAGAACCGGGCTGGTTTCGCACCGCGACGCCATCTATTTTGCCGAAAGAATCATCCGTAAACCATGAATTTGAGCCGACATAAGCGCGTACCGCGCCTGTTTCATTCCCGATGACCAGAATCGCCCCGTTATGTACGCGGTTGTACGTCAATTTTGCGATCTCTACGGAGAGTCGTTGTTCCGCGTAGTTCTGTACGTCGATGTCCAGGGTCGTCCGAACGATTTTCGCCTCATCTTCCGCATTTAGCAAAGCCTTGACACGTTCTGAAAAATGCGGGGCTAGAAAAGGGTTTTCACCTGAAATCCCGGCTCGGGCGGCGTATTCTGCGATTGCTGATTTATCCGTTATTTTACATTTCTCTGCAAGCGCAAGTGCGGCGGAGAGGTTAGCGTCTTTGTTGGACGCAGGGTCAAAGAGACCAGGACGCCGCGGCACAACGGCGAGTATAACCGCGCGTTCAGCATCCAGTACTGAAACGTTTATTCCGAAACGTGCTCGTGTAAACGCTTGAATCCCTTCGACATTACTGCCAAAGGGGATGTTGTTAAGCCACAGCTCAAGGATTTCTCTCTTCGAGAGGCGCATCTCCAGACGCAGGGCATTGAAAGCCTCGCCTATTTTACCCCGAAACGTTCGTTCATGCGGGCTTATCATACGGACAAGCTGCATGGAGATGGTCGATGCGCCGGAAACGTTCCGCCCCGCCCTCGCATTACGGAAAACGCCCGCGATAATCGCGAGCGGATCAACCCCCGGATGTATATAAAACCTGCGATCCTCGGCTTTGATAAACACGTCTGTCACGGGCTTTGGTATATCTTTAAGGTCAACCCATTCCCGTTTGACGCCGTCCCTTGACGGAAACACACGGATAACCCTTTCTTTAACATCCAGCAGAACCATGCCGTAAGAACGGTTCTGCTGAAACGCTTCAAGGTCTGTATAGGGCGAAAAACGGAGAATCGCGTAAAAGAGCGATAAAATAAAGGCGCATAGAGTCGTGGTTTTTAATATTCCTGAACTGTTTTTCATATCTTCTGACCGCAGTTCCATATTCTATCAGGAATCTTTCGGTATTTCAACATGCCTATGATAAACGTCAAGCAATTTTTTCGAGCGATTTGCGCTACTGGGACTTTTTGGTTTCATGGTTATGTATGTCAATGTCATAATAGCACTCGCCTTTCTTCAGCATTTGATATATTTTCGCTAATGCTCGTCTCCCATGTCGATATTTTACTGTTATAAAGCGGGAAGCGGAGGAATGAACACCCGCAAATGCAGTTTTTACAGGCTTCCCGGTTGTAAAATGTCCTGCTTGGCGGCTCTCTTATAAAAGACGGGTACAGCGTCTTTCTCATTTGATGATGTTGTTCCTATACTTTTGACACGGTCCGGGGGATTTGTTCCTTCGCATATGCAATGGTTTTCGTGGAGAAATCTTCAATACCCGCTACAGGTGGCGGGTATTTTTTTATTCTTTTCACTTTCTACTATTATATTCAACTTTCATCTCTATTGATATTTTCTCATTTTAGACTATAATGAAATTCATCGCAATGCTCATTCGAATTAAAGGAGAGTTTTATGAAAAGATTGATGTTGCTATTTTTTATGACGGCTTTTATAGCGTCAGCTCAAACGAAGCCGTCGCTGACTATCATGTCATTCACTGGCGAGAGTAACGCCGGAGAAGAAGCGATTATGGTGCTTTTGGCCCGTGCGCCGGAGATACGCAACGCTTTTAATCTGGTCGCGTCAGACGATAATTTCAATAAGGTAATGCTGAGTATTCCACCTGATGTTTCGAGTAATGCGCTCAGAGCGCTTTTCAATACAGATTTCGCCATAGTCGTGCAGACGGAGCGTGTAGGAAGCGGAAATATAGCGTTTCTTTCCATTGTGGATACGGGTAATATGAGGCTTTTGTCTGGTGATTATCGCAAATTCATTGAAATTAAAGAATTGCGCTTGGTTCTCCCAGAAATTATCGACAGGTTCGTGCGGGCGACGCGGGAGAGTCCGAACGCTCCAAAACTGGTATTCCTGCCTTTTTATACCGGCGTGAATGGACTCAGAGGAGAAACTGTCAAATATGCCACGGCGATAGAGCTCGCCAACAGTAAAAAGTACTCTGTATTCCCATGGTCCGTCTCCATCAACGACCTGGATCCGGCAGTGTTACGTCCCTATTCCGGTATCATCAATTTTGAACAAGTCAAGAAAATCGGAACGACTCTCAATGTCCCTTACATATTCAAAGGTGACATTCTGAACCTCGGTACCGTCAACCTTTTCCTTACTTCGATTCTCAATACCACTGATGCAAGCTTCTTCTCCGAAGGAGAAAAAGAATTTCGTGTTTTTACCGAGGACCTGTCGATAATCCCACAGATTTCAGCCGCCCTGATACGAAATATACCCGACTCTTCTAATGTTTCTCTCAATCCTACAGAAAATATGGTAGAAATAGAAGGCGGCATTTTCACCATGGGAAGTCCAGTAAATGAGCCCGCCCGTGACTCGGACGAAGACATGCATCAGGTCGTGGTAGGAGGCTTTTTCATAAGCAAATTTGAAGTAACCCAAGCTGAATACGAGTCTCTTCTGGGGAACAATCCGAGTGCTTTCAAGCGTCCCGATTTTCCGGTTGAGCAGGTGAGTTGGCTTGATGCCATTATGTTTTGCAATGCAAAGAGTGCACGGGAGGATCTGACCCCCGTATATACAATCTCAGAATCTGAAATATCGTGGAATCACGATGCTGACGGGTACCGACTTCCTACTGAAGCCGAGTGGGAATACGTATGCCGTGCCGGAACCACGACGGCTTTCAGTACTGGTGTGGGAATTTCTTCGGATGTGGCGAATTTTGACGGGCGTTATCCTTACAATCACACGGACAAAGGCGCTTTCCGCGCAAAAACAATGCCAGTCGGCAGTTTCACTCCCAATGATTGGGGCATATACGATATGCACGGTAATGTCTATGAATGGTGCTGGGATCAGTACAGACCCTATGCGCAGGCGGGCATGGACGGCGCTCTTTCGGCAGACAGCGTTATCCGTGGTGGTAGTTGGGATAGTGAAGCTCGGTTCCTTCGTTCCGCAAACCGCGCTCATACGGCACACACGGCAAAGAAAAACTATATTGGTTTCAGGGTAGCGCGGTCCGTGAATTGACGACTTCTCCGCCTCAAGGCGGATCCTCTTGATTCACTGCCCATTGACAAGGGGTAGGAGTATATATCAGTTTTCGCAAAAACTCCTCACAAAAGAGGGTTTTATGGTTGTTTCAACGCCTACTCCTTAGAAGTTTATGGATTTCCCAAAGATTTTAGGGCACGTTTCGCATAACGTTTATATAGGTGAACCTTTTCTTCGCATATACCACCCATCCAGAGCGGTATATGCGAAACTCTCGTTTTTGTCAATCGTTAACCCTCCGCAAGGGAGTTTCCCGTAAAAACAGTTAAAACGACGGCGCAGCCCTCTTACGGAACACAGGGTATGCGGCCGTTAGATACCAGGCGCGGACGGTTGCGTTATGTGCAGTATGGTTCATCCTATTATATCTTTTCTTTTCCGTTATACAATAACTAATTATAATCTTTTACTAAATAAATAACAAGTCAAACCTATTTCTTTTTCATTTATTTCCAATTTTATATCAGTTCTGCCTGATTCGTCAAATCCACGATGTATGTAAAATTGATATGTTGATCCACTATCAGTATAAAGATATACAAGTTTTCCTTTTTCTTGTTTCTTCAATTCGTTTAACAGTAATGTTCCAATCCCTCTGCCGTTCATATTTGTATCAACCGCAAAAAAATTTATTTCGCCATCTGGATTATATTCTCTCTTGAAATATTCTAACATCTTCATATTTGCTTTATCATAAGTATTTGAAGCATTTTTGTAAAATATATTAATAATAAATCCAATAATTTTTGTAAACAATTTATACCCAACTGACCTAAATATTTTAGGTTCATTATTCATATCAGCCAACAATATGCCAACCAGCTTATTTTTCATATAGGCGCCAAGTGCTTTAGACGCCTTCAATATCTCAAAATACCAAAAGTATTTGCTATAAAAATAAAGTTCAAATCTATTACTTGCATACCACTTTAAATGCATCCCATCAATTGCGAACTTTCTTGCTGTATTAAAATCATTTTTCTTGATTTGTCGAATTTCTATATTCATATTGTTTATCTTATAATAACCGCATTTGTTTGTCGAGTCCATGACTGCAAAAATGTGGGTGGAGTGATCCACAAGAACGGGGCATACAGTTTATTATGTGCAACCTCCATTTGTGTAGTATTGTATACCGTTACAAATAAAAAGGGGAATCCTCTTTATGACCCGCCGGCATGAACCGTTTAAATCGAAACCGTCAAATAATTGATTTTTGACTTTTAAACTATTCAGGTTTAAGTCCAGCATGTTCCCAATCCTTATCGTAAGTTTTTAGGTTTGATTGGACAAAGAGGTTTTTAGGACTTTCCTATACCCATACAGGATTAACTGACGTTTCAATTAGACTAAATGCCATAAAAAAGAATTCCCCAAATTCATTCCATTACCCTATATTCTTGAGAGAATTTTTTCAGGGTCAAAATCAACATTGACATTAAAGTTGACCGCGGCAATTTTTTCCTCTACGGCGTCCTTCTCTTTCTTGAGTTTGGCAAGCATAGCGCTTACCGCCCTTTGGTCAACCAAAGGTTCCTTGTCAACTTTAATTCTTTCGCCTTTCTCATCATATTCGAATGTATACTTCCTGACGCAACGGCATTTCTGCAAAACTTTTTCGTAAAAAGCGATCTTCGACTTGAGAGTTTCCAGTATAATAAGAGAATCTCTGTTGATTGCGTTGGCTTTCTCTATCCGGTCATTCAATTCCCAAAGAATATCCATGAGACCATTAACTTCAGCTATGGACTCCTCAAGGGTCTTGCCGTCGCAGGGACTGGTATTTTCTTCAGTTCCAACGGTTTTATTGAATTCAGCGCCTTCAATAGCATTGATTAGACTGCTAATCCTTTCCTTGAGCTTGTTTCGTAAACGAAATGAGCTTGATAAATTAAACATTATTATCTCCTTTGCGTTAGGTTCTGGTCTCTTATGACGGCCGATATTTTATATCGTATTTTCCACTTCATTGCAAATATATTATCCAATAGATTTTTTATAGCATTGCAGCTTTTCAATTATTTTTATGTTCTTTATAATTAACTCGCTTATAATAAATGAAGTAATAAACTAATTCGGTAATAATATTTATAGGGAAAAGGGATAATATTATTAAAATCAGGCATACAAAAAGCATATTCAATTCCACAATATTTATAAGTAAGCATAACTCCAGCAACCCAACTCCATAAACCAAATCTTTCATGTACTATTTCATCGTTTTCCTTTATTTCGGCATTTCCAATAAAAGAAAATCCAAAGAAAGGTTTTATGCCGAATGAGTTAACCGTAAACAGGTTATACGCCCGCAGCCCGACGCTTCCATAACTATCATAAGCCACAGCCGTTTCGGACGAATCATTCTCGAAGATAATAATGGGACCGCCAAAGCCAAAATCAAAATATAAACCAGGCGAAAAAAGTTTATCGATAATATTCAAGTGGTATCCAAGCCCAAGACCAAATGCAAAGCGGTCCACGGAAATTCTGTCGGTTATATCTATGGTAGAGGGCCATGTTACGCTTACAAGGATATCAAATGTAATTGCTCCAATAAGAGTTTCCGAACTTTTGGTAGATATATTTACATTATCAATAAATTTTTCACCTGGCAGCCATTTCTTTTCAATTGAAGAAACAGGCGCACTTATACCTGTTACAAAGCAGAACATAAGAATTATGGGTTTTACATTAGATTTCATCTTTATAGTATGAGAACTAAAAATTATTTTGTCAATACGGACGGTGAATAATATCCGTCTTTAACATAGGCGGTACGGAAAGGGGCGTGAGTAAACGGAGGTTTCATTATGCGCCGCGGTTTTGCTATAGCTTTACCCACAAGTTCACGGCTAGAGCCCGTAAGTTCGCGGCTAGAGCCCACAAGCCCATGAGGAGCGTTTCACGTCTGGATTAGCGGATACCTTTCTCAATACCCTATAAGAAATAAGAAAGCGGTCCGATGGGTTCCGCCCGCTCGCTTGACTCCGCGTCCTATGTTTTGCTATAATGAGCTTAGAGGTATATAAATGGCGACATTAGGCGAACATATCGTCGAATTATGTAAGATTCGTTCCGTCAGCACCGAAGAATTGGCGGAACGAAGCGGATTGAGTCTTGAACTCATTAGGCGTATCACGGAAAATGGGCATATTCCCGACCTTGCGCCTCTTCTTAAAATTTCCCGCTCTTTGGGGGTGCGGCTTGGAACCCTTCTTGACGACCATGAGAATCTCGGTCCAGTCGTTACTCGTGCAGGTGAAGCAGGCGAGACTCCTCGTTTCATCACAGGACTTCCAAGCGAATCAAAGGTAAAAGACGAAGGGCGCGAAGGGCTCACTTTCAAGCCGCTTGCCGCGTACAAGAGCGGTCGGCGCATGGAACCGTTCATCGTAGATATAGCGGTGGATGCGGAACAATCAAAGTCCCCCCATGAAGGCGAAGAATTCATCTATGTGCTTAACGGGTCGGTCTCTATAACTTATGGCGCGAGTGCCTATGTGCTGCGTACGGGCGATTCGATATACTACGATTCTGTCGTCCCCCATTGCGTCTTGGCTGCGGATGGCGCTCCTGCGCGTATTCTGGCCGTGATATACGAGCCTGCATAAGTAAAAATAACAAGACAGCCCTGTTAGAGACGCGGCTGAACGTTCTATCCCCCGCAAAACAAACGGACCGCGCTTTATGACGGGGCTTATTATTATTAAGGAGGAAATATGATAGAAATCACATTAAGCGAATTCCTGCGGCAGAACGCGCAAAAACGCCCCGACCATGACTTCATCGTGTACGCGGACCGGGGTCTGCGATGGACCTATGCCGAGTTCGACCGCCGCGTAGATATGCTTGCGAGGGGATTCTTGGCTATAGGTTTGAAGAAGGGCGACCATATCGGCGTTTGGGCGACCAACGTCCCTGACTGGAACACCATTCTGTTCGCCGCCGCCCGCGCCGGTATGGTGCTGGTTACGATAAATACCGCATATAAAAGCCATGAACTTGAATATTTGCTGACGCAGTCTGACTTGGCGTGCCTCTGCTTGATAGACGGCTTCCGAGACAGCGACTATGTGTCCATGATCAACGAGCTTGCGCCTGAAATCAGAGACTGCCAACGCGGGCGCCTCGAATCCAAAAGATTCCCGTTCCTCCACAGCGTGGTCTACATCGGACAACAAAAGCATCGCGGAATGTATAGTTTTTCGGAATTGCTCCTCCTTGGGCAACACATAGACAACGCGGAACTGTGCGCGATAGAGGCGGGTATAGACTGCAATGACGTAGTGAATATGCAATATACCTCCGGTACCACCGGCTTTCCAAAAGGCGTCATGCTCACGCACCGCAATATTTTGAACAATGGGCTGGGTATAGGCGACAACCAACGACTTACAGACAAAGATATCGTGTGCCTGCCCGTGCCGTTGTTCCACTGTTTTGGTTTAGTTCTCGGCATGATGGCCGTTCTCACGCATGAAGCGTCGGCCGTTATCGTGGAGTCTTTTGACCCGTTGCTCGTACTTGCGTCCATCCAAAAGGAAAGATGTACCGCAGTTTACGGAGTACCGACGATGTTCATCGCGGAACTCAGCCACCCGATGTTCAAGATGTTTGACTTGAGCAGTCTCCGTACCGGTATCATGGCAGGTTCGCCCTGTCCTATCGAAACGATGCGGCAAGTCATCAACGAGATGCACATGGCAGACGTTACTATCTGCTATGGACTGACGGAAAGTTCTCCGGTAATGACTCAAACCCGCTACGACGATAATATCGAAGTGAAAGTAGAAACCGTGGGTAGAGCCCTGCCCGGCGTGGAGGTAACCATCCGCAATCCAGAAACTAATGAAGAATGCGCGGTGGGTGAGTTCGGCGAATTCTGCTGCCGCGGCTACAGTAGTATGAAAGGCTACTATAAAATGCCTGAAGAGACGGCGAGATGCATCGACGGGCAAGGGTGGCTCCATTCAGGAGACATGGGCGTCAAGGACGCAAACGGCTATTTCAAGGTAACGGGGCGCATCAAGGACATGATTATCCGCGGCGGCGAAAACATCTACCCAAAGGAAATTGAAGACTTCCTCTATACGATGAAAGGCGTCAAAGACGTACAAGTTGTGGGCGTCGCCAGTAAGAAATACGGCGAAGAAGTAGGCGCGTTCATCATTCTCCACCAGGGCGTTTTCATGGGGGAGGAAGATGTGCAGGACTTTTGCAGAGGTAAAATCAGTCGGTTCAAAATCCCCAAATACGTGTTTTTCGTCGACGCCTTCCCGCTCACCGACAGCGGCAAAATCAAGAAATACAAACTACGAGAACTCGGCGTGGAAAAGATTAAAGAACTTGGCATCGAGGCTTGACAAGCTGTCCTAAAGAGCCGCCAATCCCTGCATTGGAAGGATATGTTCTTGTCGGTATACAGCGGTTCGGCTTGGGGGACGGAATGTATACCGCCCTGCGTTCAGTAGCCCATTCTCCGCAGCGATTCGAGAATATTCAATGCATTGGCGTTGTTGGGATTAAATTGTAAGACTTTCTCCCAATCCGCGCGGGCCCGGGCATAGTCTCCTTTCTTGCTAAAAGCGTGTCCGCGGTTGGGGTACACGACCGCATAATTGGGATTGATATGTAGCGCCTGTGTGAAGTCTACGATAGCCCAGTTATCCTCTCCTTTATCCCGATAAGCGAGTCCTCGGTTGAAATAGGCTTGCACATAGTTAGGATTGAGGTTCAGAGCCGCGGTATAATCCGCAATAGCCAGGTCATACTCTCCTTTTTCACTATAGGCGAGTCCCCGATTGAAGTACGCATGAGCATAGTGGGGATTGAGGTTCAGAGCCGCGGTATAATCCGCAATAGCCAGATCATGCTCCCCTTTTTCACTGTAAGCAAGTCCCCGATTGTAGTATGCCTGAGCGTGGTTAGGATTGAGGTTCAGAGCCGCGGTATAATCCGCAATAGCCAGATCATACTCTCCTCTTTCACTGTGAGCGAGTCCCCGATTGTAGTACGCGTATATATAATCGGGATTGAGGTTCAGAGCCGCGGTATAATCCGCAATAGTCTTGTCGGTATCTCCTTTCTTGCCATAGGCGACTCCTCTGTTAAGATAGGCTTGTATATAGTTGGGCTTGAGGTGCAGTGCCTGTGTGTAGTCCGCAATAGCCCGCTCCGTATCCCCTTTCTTGCCATAGACGACACCGCGGTTGAGATAGGCTTGGGCATAATTGGGCTTGAGGTGTATAGCTTGTGTAAAGTCTACGATAGCCCAGTTGTTCTCCCCCTTATCGCGGTATGCGAGTCCGCGATTGTTGTAAGACTCCGCGTAATTGGGATTAAGATTGAGAGCGCGTGTGTAGTCCGCGATGGCCCAGTCGTTTCTGCCTTTATTGTAATAGATGAGTCCTCGATTGAAGTGGGCATGGGCGTAGTCAGGCTTGAAGTTCAGAGCCTGCGTGTAGTCCGCAATAGCCCAGTCGGTCTTACCTTTATTATTGTAGGCGATTCCCCGATTAAAGTACGCTTCCGCGTAGTCCGGCTTGAGGTCCAGAGCCTGCGTGTAGTCCGCAATAGCCCAGTCAGTCTTATCCTTGCTGTAAAGAACGAGTCCTCTGTTGAGGTAGACTTCCGCGTAGTCAGGCTTGAGGTTCAAGGCTTCGGTATAGTCCGCAATAGCCCAGTCGGTCTTACCCTTGCCGTAAAACGCGATTCCCCTGTTGAGATAGGCTTCCGCATAGCCCGGCTTGAGGTTCAAGGCTTCGATGTAGTCCGCAATAGCCAGGTCCCTCTCTCCTTTTTTGTTGTAGGCGATTCCCCTATTGAGGTAGGCTTCCGCATAGTCAGGTTTAAATATCAGAGCCTTCGTGTAGTCCGCAATAGCCCAGTCGGTCCTGTTTTTGTTGTAATAGGCGAGACCTCTATTGAAGTAGGCTTCCATGAGATCTGGCTTGAGGTTCAGAGCTTCGGTGTGATCTGCGATAGCCCAGTCGTTCTTGCCCTTCTTTCCGTATGCGACTCCTCGATTAAGGAAGGCTTCTGCATTACGAGGGTTGAACCGTATGGACTGAGTATAATCAACGATGGCCTTGTCATAATCCCCCTTGTCGCGATAAACATTGCCGCGGTTCGTGTACGTATGTGCATCGCGCGGGTTGAGACTCACAGCCACGGTGAAGTCTGCGATAGCCTTGTCATATTCCCCTTTGTTTGCATAAGCGATGCCGCGATTGTTATAGGCTTCCGCATAGTTGGAATTGAGTCGAAGAGCCTGCGTGTAATCCGCAACGGCCCAGTCGCTTTTATCCCTACGCCCACGATCAGGTCCGTAGGATACACCGTCAAGGACTTGGGGGGGCATGTCCCTGTCTTCTCTGTTTTGGTACACAGATTCCTCGTTGGCGTATGCGTCAACGAGATTGGGGTTGAGGTTCAAAGCTCGAGTGAAGTCTGCGATGGACTTGTCGGCGTCGCCTTTCTTACCGTAAGCAAGCCCGCGTTTGAAGTACGCATCCGCAGATTCGGGGTTGAGACGCAACAGTTCCGTACAATCCGCTATTTCTCGGTCATAGTCCCTTTCTTCCATCGTCATAGCAGTTTCCTCTTTATTGTGAGCCTGCACACACGGCTATATTGGGAGGGTTTAGTCCGTTGACAGGGCAGGATTATGCGCCGAGTACGACGGTCCGTGTGTAACAGACTCACAGATAACATTATCACAGCTTTTCAAGATTTTGTCAAGGGGAAAGGCGCATTGCCTAATACGCTTTCTAGCCGAGGACGCCGTATGTCCGTCTTTCGTTTATCGACCTTTGGCGGTGCCAGACACAGGCTTCGCCTCGGGACCGCCTCGGGACGGCGCTATTGGTGCAACGGGGGGTGGTTTACTTCACGCCGCCTCGAGGCGTTTGAAGGGCTTCAATGGCTTCGGAAATGCTATAGCAGTAATCCCCAACCTTTTCTATGCGCCGTACTAAATCTATGAAGAGCAGCTCTTTCTTGACGTTTTCGCCTGCTTCTATGCGCTTCCTTCCCATCTTCTTGAGTTTCTCCTGGGTTTTGTTGATTTTATCTTCCCATTCCCGCGCCTGCTGGGACTGCTCCCCGTCGGCGGTGGTCCAGTCTCTTTCAATGATTCCAAGAAATTCTTGAACCATGGAGGAATACGCGGTGAGCGCCTCGGTCTCCTTGCGCTTAAAAAGCAAATCCTTCTTTACGCTCCGTTCCAAGAGCAGGCTTGCGCCGTAACAATCGTCTGTCATGTCTTCAAGGCTGGCTGTTATCCGCAGGAGCGCGGCCACGCGGGTCTCTGAACCCTGACTCAGCTGTTGTCTGGTACACTCTATCAAGAAGCGGGTAATCTCTTCGCGCATCTCGTCCGCATAGCGTTCCTTGTCCCCTAGCTCCGCCGTCAAGTCTTGTACGAGTTCCCCTGTATCAATATCCTTTGCGTCCGGGTGGAACGCCTTCAGCGCCCCGCTGATTCTCGCATACATGGAGGAGGCAAGACTCGCCATGTCTCTGATTTCCTTTTCCGCATGAATGATGCTCAATTCAGGCGTGTCTTGGAGAGCGCCTGACTTGGCTTCCAGTCGATAGTGGCCGAGCGTCTCTCTTTTTTCATCAGCGTCTTTGACGATGTACGAGACGAGCTGTGCAAACTGCTTGACAAAGGGCAGAAATATGACGGTGTTTATGACGTTGAACACGGTGTGGAGCATGGCGAGGTGCGCGGTGATGAGCGCGCCTTGAGACGGGCTTGGAATCGCGCCGCCCTGCCAGTTCACCACTCCGGGCGTTACCCAGTCCACGACAAGAAGGAGCCACCGAAAAAAGATAACCGCCCATACGGTGCCGATGATGTTAAAGAGCACGTGAACCAGCGCCGCCCGCCGCGCCGCGGTCTTTGTACCAATGGACGCCAACGCCGCGTCTACCGTTGTACCGATGTTCGCTCCGAGTATCATCGCGGCCGCGAACTGCGGGCTTATCAAGCCTTGAAACGCCATGGTAAGCGTTATGGCTGTAGACGCGCTTGACGAGTGTATGAGCAGGGTAATACCCATGCCGATAGCCACACCGAGCAGAATGGAGATAAAGCCTAAATCCGCAACCGACCTGATTGCCGTAAGTTGCTCAACACTGAGATTCGGCGTGGACTTGGTGAGAAAGTCGAGCCCCAGAAAGAGCAGTCCGAACCCCAAAACCACCTCGCCCAGCGCCTTGCGCTTCCACTTAACGACCGACATGATGAAGCCCAGACCTATCGCGGGAATCGCCAGTGCGGATATTTGTAATGAAAACCCGATGAGAGAGACTATCCACGCCGTTATCGTCGTACCGATGTTCGCGCCCATGATGACGCCTATGGATTGGGTCAGCGTAAGGAGCCCCGCATTGACAAAGGAGACTATCATGACGGTTGTGGCTGAAGACGACTGTATGATAGCCGTAACCGCGCATCCTGTCAGTACGCCGCTAATCCTGTTGCCGGTCATAAGGGAGATGACCCTCTGCATCCGCTCTCCTGCGGCTTGCTGGATGCCGTCGCTCATCACCTTCATTCCGTAGAGGAAAAGCCCCAAGCTTCCCATAATACCAAAGAACAGTTTCACATATTCCATGGTCTATTCAACCTTCAAGAATTTTCGCGCTATGGCAATGCCGAGCCTGAACCACCCCGGTTCCATCTTTCTTCGTACAATCTGTAAGTCTTTGATAATGGGAAGATGCTGGGGGCAATGGCGCTCGCACGCGCCGCACTTGACGCATTGTCCGGGGCTCGCGCGCTTGGGCGATGTGGGCGTCGTACTCGTAACAAACTGTTGCATACCTTGCACAAAGCCCATAGCAAAAACCGCGTTATAAGCCGCAAAACACCCCGGAATATTAACGCCCTTGGGACAGGGCATACAGTAATTGCACCCGGTACAGTGAATCTTGTAAGAGGCGTTCAATACCGCGCGCACGTCCGTGAAGACCGCGGCTTCCGCCTCTTCTAAACAGCCGGGAACCGCGCTCTCTGCAACTGCTATGTTGTCGTCGAGTTGAGCCTGCGCGTTCATGCCGGAGAGGACCACAGTCGCCTCCTCATGATTCCACACCCACTTGAGCGCCCAGCCTGCGGGCGATAAGGACGGGTTCGCTCTCTTGAAAATCTTGACCGCCTCATCAGGCAGTCCGTTAGCCAATTTACCGCCCAGCAATGGTTCCATGATAACGACAGGCGTCCCTTTTTCAGCCGCGGCTTTCAGACCAGTTTTACCCGCCTGAAAGTTCTCGTCTGAATAGTTATACTGAATCTGACAGAACTCCCACGGGTATGCGTCCAATATCTGCAAGAACTCCGCCTGGGACCCGTGAAACGAAAAGCCTATCCGCCTTATCTTGCCGCTGTTTTTCTTTTCCGCTATCCACGCCGCAATACCCCACGTGCAGAGCCTGTCCCACTGCGCCCTGTTCGTGAGCATGTGCATCAAGTAGTAATCAATATGATCGGTGCGGAGCCGCTCTAGCTCTTTGTCAAAGAACCTATCAAAGTCCGCGGATGACTTGAGGAAGACCAGCGGCAGTTTCGTAGCTATGAATACCCGCTCCCGGGCTCCGTTCTTCTCCAGAACGGCTCCCAACGCTTCCTCGCTCCCTGGATAGATGTACGCGGTGTCAAAGTAATTAACGCCTCGTTCTATCGCATTCATAACGAGGGACTCGGTCTTTCTCATGTCAATTCCGCCGCCTATGCCGCGCGGAAACCGCATGCACCCGAATCCCAAAACAGATAGTTTGTTGCCAGATACCTTGTCTAATCGGTATTGCATATCTCTCCTTAATCCCCGAATAACTTCCCAAACGCTTTTCTTGCCTGATTTGCGGCGTTGAGAGCTTTCTCCGCGCCTTGTGTAGAGGAGCGGAATTTCTTATCTAAAGAAAACCAATCGCAGAAGTTCGCGCGTTCTTTGTCCGCGGTCTGATCCGCTTTCGGCTCCGCGCAGTCGGCGCGGGAACCCGGCAGGTACGAGCGGCAGTGCTTGCATACGCGCAAGTCTTTTCCGCACGTCTCGCACCGCAATGAGCGCCCTATGGTTTCGTCTTTAATAGGCGAACCGCAAAACCAACACATACTCCCCTCCCCGCGCGCTCACCGCTGTGAAAGCGGGATGTACGCTTTATGTTTACGCACACATTTGTAGGCGGGACGGATAACTCTGTTGTTGCATACGATTTCCTCCAACCGATGAGCGCACCAGCCCGCCACACGGCTCACCGCGAAAAGCGGGGTGTAGAGTTCCTGCGGAATGTCCATCATCTTATAGACAAACCCTGAATAGAAGTCTACATTGGCGCAAATGTCCTTGTCCGATTCTTTGATGCGCTTGAAAACGGTTGGTACAAGCCTTTCGATGAGCCGATAGAGGTTAAACTCATCGACAAGCCCTTTTTCAGGCGCAAGAGCAGACGCTTTGTCGCGGAGTAAGATGGCGCGGGGGTCGCTCTTGGTATAGACCGCATGTCCCTGCCCGTAGATCAGCCCTGTGCCGTCAAAAGCCTGCTTCTTCAGTATCTTTTCCAGATAATCCTCCACTTCAACCTCGTCGTCCCATTTCTTGACGTTCTGCTTAATATCCTCCATCATACTCATAACCTTGATATTCGCGCCCCCGTGTTTGTACCCTTTGAGCGAGCCTATGCCTGCGGCTATGGCCGAATAGGTGTCTGTGTCCGCGGAGGAGACCGTATGAACCGTGAACGTGGAGTTATTGCCTCCGCCGTGTTCCGCATGAAGCACCAGCAGAAGGTCTAGTATCTCGGCTTCGAGATGCGTGAACTTCTGGTCTGGACGGATAAGCGCGAGGAAGTTTTCAGCTGTGGATACTTCAGCCAGCGGGCGGTGGATGACAAGGCTTTGGTTGTCAAAGTAGTATTTCTTTGCAAAGTAGGCGTAGGCGACGATGGTGGGGAACCGAGCTATGAGTTCTATACATTGTCTCAAGACGTTTTCAGGCGAATGGTCTTCAGGATTCTCATCGTAGGAGTAAAGAGTCAGGACGGAACGGGCGAGTTTATTCATAATATCGCTGGAAGGAGAGCTCATGATGCTGTCTTTGCGGAAATAGCGCGGCAGTCTGCGGTTCTCTCCCAAAAACGCGGTAAAACCTTCAAGGCGTTCTCGTGTGGGGAGTTCTCCCAATAGAAGAAGATAGACGATTTCCTCAAAGACAAAGCGTTTCTCCGCCATCGCCGCCGCAATAATCTCTTCAATATCAATACCGCGATAGAAGAGTTTGCCGTCAACAGACGTTCTTTCTTCTTCATTGATTATGTACCCATGAACCTCGCTCACGTGAGTGAGTCCCGCGAGCACGCCGCTTCCATCTGCATTACGCAGTCCTCGCTTCACGTTATATTTGCCGTAAAGCTCCGTATTAATCCTGTCGTTAGAGAGAGTCTCTGAAATATAATCGCTGACCCTTGTCGTCAATACCAACCTCCTGTTCTTTACATACTAAAAATTCACTCCCGCATGATTTTCTCGTGGGGGATGTTCTCCTCTGTTTGTTTCTTGATCATAGTATATAAGAAAGCAGTCTTTTTATCAAGCTTTTTTGGGGAGTGCGCTTTTTTGCGGACCCCGCCTCGCGTGGTTCAGTAACGCGAGGCGATGTAGCCCAGTAACGCGATGCGATGTAACTCAGTAACGCGACGCGATGTAACTCAGTAACGCGACGCGATGTAACCCAGTAACGCGACGCGATGTAACCCAGTAACGCGATGCGATGAAACCCAGTAACGCGACGCGATGTAACTCAGTAACGCGACGCGTTACTGACCGCGTGCGGGGCGGGTTTCACTTTGCGGCGACAGTGAGGGGCAGAGCGTAGGTTACGATGCGGGATTCCTGCAATAGTGTTTTTGAATTGGAATAGCGGGTTACCACCTTGAGCGTATAGGAGCCTTCTGCAAGCGGGGGAACGCGGAATATCAGCTTCTTAGGCAGGTTCTCCGCCAGCTTATGGGTGAGGGGATGTTCTGCGCCGTCCGCGTCCACAAAGAACACGCCCAAACCCTTTTCGTCTTCGGGCGTTACCTTTATCTTGTCGCCGACAACAAGGAGATCTTCGTCAGGCGTTATGGCGCCGTCCGTCCTGCCGGTGGCGATGTCCGTGACCAGGGAGATGTAGGCCGCGGCTTCTTTTTCGCCCAGTATTTCAACGCCCACGGTTTCGAGCGCGGACCGCATATCCGCGGTGAGGGTCACGTCAACGCCGAGCTTGTGGGTCTGGGGGTCAAAGGCGCGGGAGGGTCCGAGCCAGGAGCCGCTGACGCGGGGGGACATACGGATGCACCCGTCCTGAACCGCGGTTCCCTGCAAGAGGGTTTTGCGGACGATCTCGTCCCGCGCCGTGAGGATGCTGAGGATGGTCTCGAGGCGGAGTTCCGAGCGCTCCGCAACGATGCGGGACGCAACGTCCTTGTTGTGAATGGTGTTTCCCGCGGTGGAGACCTCAGCGATGTAATCGTTTTCAACGTCTTTAGTGAGGCGGTTTGGCGCAAGCCAGACCTTCCAAAAGGTTTCTTTAGCCATGTTTTCTTCCTTAGAGTTATAAAAAATAACGGAGGGGGCTCGCGCCCCTCCGGGGCGAACTGAAGAGCGGCTCGGCGCATAGCGGCAAGCCGCGTTACAGAAGCGGTTTTAGCATAGCACAGTTTGCCGCGCCTTGCAAGTCCTCGGTTCAACCCGCCTCTGCTCATTGAACCGGCACGGTCAAGCTGTCCGTCCAGGTGTTCCCCCATGAGTCGGTGAAAGTCACGGTGAAAGACAATTGCGTCCCCACCGGGCAGTCGCCGCTTATGGCGAACTTGAAGGTCTGGGGAGGTTTATCTTATAATAATCAATGTCATTCTTGTGCAGATACGACATGATTGTATCCGCGGTCTGAATTGCCGTTGCCGCATCTTCGGTATTGTTGGACTCGTAATTGCCCAGATCCATGAACCCGTCAAAAACGCCGTCCGCCGCGGTGTTAACGCCCAGTGAATAGATTGCCTCGGTATCCGCGGTTGCTCCCGAGAAAACAACGAGATAGCCTTGTGTTGACCAGGGCATGGTTAAGGTCGAGGATGTGCCTGAAAAAGAATAGGCGTTCGCGTTAGGCGTAATAACAACCCCGGAGACGCTCCTGTTTGCCTTGATGTTAAAATCAACCGCCTCCCTGTTAAACTTAAGGGAAACCGAGTCTTCCCATGTCTTATTATTGATCATATCGGTAATGCGGACGCCTATCTTCTTGAACGCATATTCGGCTTGAAGGGGTCTACAGCCCAAGTTAAGCGCAATGGTCTTGCTCTTTCCCGGTTCAATGGTACCCAGAACTGGGGACGAAGGCTGGGAATTCACTATCAGGTCAGCGTCAAAATCAAGCGCGAACGTAGCGGCCATACAATCAGCCGTACCAGTGTTCTGTATGGTTATTGTAAAATCATAGGCGTTGAGGTTGGCGTACAATCGCTGCATATCGACCGAAGACGACGTGGGTTTGATACCGGTCTTGAAATTGACCCCGTCGGATTCGGCAAGGGTAATGGTTCCAATATCATCCCCGTCAGCGGTTGGGGTTACTATGGTGGACTGTCTCTCTACGGTTATTTCATAGGAGTCTCCGGGGATTGCGCCATGGACGGTGAAATTACCGTTCCTGTCGGTGGTCGCGCTCAATTCGTTTGCCTTGTTACTAAGATTGGCTATGGTCATACCAACGCCGCCGACTCCACTGACCGCGCGGTTTTGAGACGGTGCGTCAAAGCCGGCCACCTTGCCGGTAAAGCTGGTATTGGCTATACGGGATGCGTAGAGGTAACACGTGCGCCCGCTCTTAAGTCTGACCTCTATAACATTGCTTGACTGCCGCACCAGCGCCGATATGTTTCCCGGATCTGAAACGCTTATATAGTTGCTCGCAATGTACCAGACGTCCCCGGTATCCATACGAATCCACTCCCCCCAAAGACTCTGTGGATATTGGAGCACTTCATGCAGAGTACCAGATGCAGGATCAGCACACGCCCCCAGAAACAGGATTATAGCAAAGAGTATAGAACTTATCGTGATGCGCTTCATGGTTGTCTCTCCTTAAAGGTAACTTTTGAGCCGTTTGGGACGGGATAGATATACCGATTATTACTCCAGGTGGAAGCAGTCCATCGGAAATCAACGGAATCTGAATCAACGCCGTACAGCGTCTTACTTTCACCGGCATAGAGGTTAACGCTTCCGTTTACCCATGTTGCGTTTTCATCTAACGATAGTTTATACCTTTCGCTTATGGTTATGCTTATGGTATACCTGGTTTGATTGGTAAATTGGTATTCCCACCCTCCCAGCGGCCTATCACAAGCATTGAGCAGAAACGCGCATATCCATGGAATCAATACCCCCATGCGTAGGCGTGTATTGTTGTTTTCTTTAGACATAATGTTTGTCTCCTCCTTTTATACGCCAGTCTTTCTGGCGCATAAGATGATATATTGACGGTTGCCGTCAACCGTCCGCGCGGAATCTAACCGCGTTGAATCAAAGGTGTACCCATACCCGGCCTGAAAGCTCATGCCGCCGCCCAAAGGCAGTAAGAGCGAGGCTTCAATCTTCAATGACTGGGTAAGCACAGCGCTTTCCGGGGC
>JAIRSU010000045.1 GCA_031255285.1 Treponema sp.
TTATTACGTTAAGTAAGAATAGGTTAGATTTAATTAAGCGACCGGACGGTTTCGTCTTGAAACCGGCTTTTACGCCTACCTACGCGGATAATCACAATTTTGCATGGGAGATAACACAGGTTGTACCGCCTGAGGGTAGGGAATACCTAGAAGATCTATTAAGAGAGGCTTGTATCTTGCATTACGAGGGGATAGACGGAAGCGAAGACGGTGGGTATCCGAGCGCAAAAATCTCTCTTACACACGTACCTGGCACCGAAATGGTAGGGTACTGCTATGTGGTCATGGCTACGTCTAAAGATCCGGGGCTGGCGGATTACAGGGTAGAAATTTGGGTGAGAGGCGGTGTGGTGAATTAAAACAGGAATCCATCGGCGCAAGCCGGTAGAGACGCCCTCTTATGAGGGCGGATATTTTTATTTGGAGGATTTTTATGAAAAGATTAAGGTTGATAGCCACCGCTGTGGCGGTTATCTCGATGTTTATTGTTGCCTGCGGCGACAATGGGGGAGATGACCCCCCCCCCCGCCGACAGTGGATAGACTCGTCAGCATTACCATTCAGCAAGACGGCAGAGACGCGGGAGAGTCCATAGATATGGTGCCAGGAGAGGAAGAGGCCATACAGCTAACGGTTAAGTATAATCCCACAACCGCACCGGATGCGGACAAGGTTATTACTTGGACGAGCAGTGCTCCGAATGTAGCTACGGTTGAGGACGGCAAAGTAACCGGACACGAAGAAGGGACAGCGATTATTACCGCAATAGCCGCAGGTAAAACAGCGGCCGGCGCTGAGGTGAAAGCTGAACTAACAGTACAAGTTAAGCAAGCGGTACGTCCGCAGGCGGTTAAGATTTACCGAGGAGAGACTCTCGTCAGTGGCGAAACCATTAAGATTGTACCGAATATGCCCACGCAATTGACCGCGGTAGTCGAGCCGAACAACGTCCTTTCGGAGGATAAGGAAATTACCTGGACAAGCGACCCGGCTGGACTCGTGAGCTCTGAAGGACTGGTTACCCTGACGGCAGAGGGTGGAACCATTACCGCAACCGCGGCCGGCAAGGACGCGGACGGGCAGACCGTATCCGCAACAGTAACCGTCGCTCCGCTGGTGCTAGATGTGGTACTGTTTAACCAGAGAGGGGACGCCGCACCGGCGGATGGTACCACAACTACATTGCCGGCGGTTAATGAAAACGGCAGATGGGTGATAAACAACACCCAAGATGCATTGTTTGCAAATGACATTCTTAGTTTGGGAACAGAGGGAACATTCCATAGCTGGAGAGATAACCTCCTTGTCTACCTTGACGCCCCGCTGGAAGGCGATTTTGAATTTGAAGCGCGGGTCAAAATCAATAAATTTAACAATACCCTTAGCTACGCGAAAGATACTGCTTGGCATGGCGCATGGATAGGGGCTTTCAGTAATCCGACGATGACCAATGCGGAATTCCCGACCGCTAACTTAGGGGACTGGGCATTCTTCGCGTCTAGAAAGATAGAGAGCGGAGACGACCGTATGCCTGCAACGAGAGATGAGGGCTATATAGGTGGTTCTTCTTTCACGGTGGACAACTTGTGGGTGCCTAAAACTTACACCTATGAATACACTTATTATATAAGAAGACAGGGAAGCGGAACAACAGCAAATTACGTGTTAGAGGTGAGAAATCCCAAGACCGGCGCTGTCATGGCGTCCGGGGAACGCTCCGTATCGGAGCAAACTCTCAACGACAAGATGGGAGGACCGGTTTACGTCGGGGTGATGATGTCGGACGCTGAAGTGGAAATATCAAACTTCACGGTAAAACAGGATTCCACGGTAATCTATCAGCAGACTCCTTCAGATGCGACGTCGGTGAAAGCGACCGCTATAGCATTGAGCGCCGCGTCTCAAGACCCAAGCCCTGATTTCGGATTAGACGACGTGAGACTTCTGAACGATATACGGGACGGAATACAGCTCAACGCGGCTCTGACCCCAGTGAACTCCACCGATGATGTTGTTTACTCTCTTCCTGAAGATACCGTAGGCGCCGCAGTCGACGGAACCGGTCGTGTAACCGTAACCGCCCAGGGTGATTACACCATCACCGCGACCGCCCTTGATTACAAAGACAAAACGCCCGGCGCTACTAAAACTTATGTTCTGAAAGTACTTGCTTCAGAACCTTTCGCAGAGTCAGTCGAGATTACGGATAAGAACGGCAGAACCTCTTTCAATACGCTGAACGTCGGGACGTACCTTTTCCTAAAAGCCACCGTGAATCCCGCAGGCGCAAGTAAAGAAATCATGTGGATGTCTAGCGATACAAGCATAGCAACAGTCGCCAATGGCAAGGTAACGGGACTGTCCCAAGGAACAGCTAAAATACAAGCTATTTCCCCGACTGGAGCGTCAGGAGAAATAATAGAGGAATTAGAAATTACCGTTGGGGCTCCCTTGAGCGGGCAGTTTGTATGGAAGTGGGAGACCGGCGGCGTCATTCCGGGCCCAGGAGTGAGTTCCGTTAACCGTAATACCGAAGTAGTCAATAGTGATGGAAGTAAAACAGCAGGTTTTGGCGGATACATGAACTATTCTTGGTGGACAAGCGACGACGGCGCTCATACAAAGACGGAGGAGGGCAAATGGAACATAGCGAATGGGCGTTTCATCCTTGGCACGCCGAGTAACAGCCCGGCGACTACCGGCACCTCCTTTGACACAAGAGGGGAACTTAGTCTGGTAACGCCTATCAAGATAACAGTTGAGTACGACTCGATTACAACAAACGCCAATAACGACTCTAACAATGCGTTCATCCTCTATTTGGACGCCAATGCATCAGGCGCTACTGCCACCAATACCATCTTTGGACCGAGTGCAATACTCGTTAATCATCTATTCCCACGTGATATAGATGAGACGACAAACGCGCCCAAGGTGACAACACTTCCCGCCGGTAAGCTCGAATACTACTTTGACCCGGCGGATTTGCAACTGGGAGACGCCGCAGTAGCCGCAGGCATTGACAAAGACGAGGCGCTTTCTTACGCCACGCTGCAGTTCCGTTTCCCCTCAGGCATCACAGCTTCGGCCGTTACGAAGTTTGCTGTGGAATATATAGACGCGGCTGATATTCCTGCTGATGAATAACCGTTAGAACCGCTTGTGGTTCCTAGTTAGAATCACTTGTGATTCCTAGTTGAAACCATCCGTGGTTTTTAGTTGGAAGCAGACGGTGCAAGGGACGCCGCGCACCGTCTGGCTTTAACCCGCGTAGAGCCGCCTGTGAGAATGTTATTCCACAGGCGGCTTTTTTTTGAAGACAATTTCAAGACAATTAAAGCTATTCCCGAAGACGCCGCATCAGGGCGTTTCTGTCAAAGATGGGTCTGAGGATACACAGGTCTGGATCTGTGTTTTCACCCGCGATGCGGATTTCCCAATGCAGATGAGGTCCAGTAGCAAGCCCGGTCATACCGGATTCGCCCACCATATCGCCGGGCAGAACAAGAGCGCCCTCCTCCACGTTGAGGCTGCTCAGGTGATAGTAGAGAGAATATACGCCGGGCAGATGCTCCAGCACCACCGAATTACCGGTTGCTTCGCGGAATGCAGCCAGAACCACTCTACCGGGAGCGCAAGTATACACCGGCGTTCCTGTGGGTACTCCATAATCAATGCCGGCATGAATCGCCGTATCGGTACCGCCTGTGCTGTACCGGTAGACGCGGCGGTCCCCAAAGTGGCTTGTGCGCCGTGTGGAAGCCACCGGCGGCGCAAAGCTCATCTCCGCCGCATAAAAACCGCGGCCGGTCCGCGACAGAATAGCCTGTAGCTGCTGCGCCTCTTCAGTTTTCCTGCGGGACGGCGCAGTGCGGATTTCCGTGTTGCGCTCGTCTAGGAAAATGACTTCCGAAACAAAATCCCGCTCTGTAATATTGACCGCGGCTTCTCCCAGAATCCCGCGGTTGTTCTCTATCCTGACCACAGCCTGCCCACTCTTTGCGGTACTCGGAACGGTCAAAAGCGCGGCTTTGACGATGTTGCCCCGCAGGAACTCGCGCGGATTCATATCAAAAAGCGGCGCCCTGCTAATGACCCCCTGATTGTTCACCAGCTTGGCGGTGAGCCCTTCTCCCTGCGCACCTTCAACGGCAATGCTTAACGGGTAACCAGGCTTAATGTTGTCCGCTATGACCGCGATGCGTAGAGAATAAACAGGAAAAGCCGGGGAAAACAGGAACAGAAGGAATAGGCAGGGGACAAGGAACCTGGTTGTCAATCGCTTACCGCCAGAAATCTCGTTTCCCATTGCTCATTTCTCCGCTCTCCGCAAATCCCGAATTTCTATTTGAGGAGTTTCCACGCCCCTGTAAAAATTCCTGGTTATTTTGAAAACAATGTCGATTCTGTCATGGCGGTTGAAGCTGTTTTGCACACGGTCTGCCGCGTTCCAGTAGAGCGCGGTCCATTTGTTCTTACCTGTATCCACCGCGAGCTTCACATGATTTGCTCCATTTTTGCCCACAAAGACAACGTCTCGGACAATCACGCCTCGCGTCAGAAAGGTCAACGGCTCGTTCTGCGAGCCGTACGGTCCCCCGTACGGTTCAAACAAGTCTATGATTCGCATGACGTTGCGATTCAGGTATGAAGGGGGCAGTTCTGCATCTATGAATATGACTTCCTCGGTCTGTTCAGCGGGCTCTATTGACGGTACGATTCTCTTCTTTAGTCTTTCCAAAAAGGATTCCCAATTCTCGACATACATGCTAAAACCTGCCGCGTAGTCGTGTCCGCCCTTGTCGATGAATAATTCCGCGCACTCTTCCAAAATCGGCGTGAGGATGAAGTTCGGGTTGTCCCGTATGCTCGACCTGAGGGAGCCTGTAACAACTCCGTCCGCAAAAGAGGCGGCAAGCGCAGGGGTCTTGAAGTAGTCCGCCATACGGTTCGCCATGATGCCGGTAACGCCTCTGAAGATATTCTCATCACCCACGACTGCAAATTTATGGTCAAAATTCGAGAGGCTTTTTTCGGCTATGGGCTTGATGCGCGCCCACGTCTCCTCGCCTTTCTCCTTGCGTTTCTTGTTCATATCGATAAGTTCGGCTGCGAGTTTGTATTTATCATCTTCAAGCAGGAGCATACACACCGCTCTTTCCGGACTGCCCATGCGCCCGGCCGCGTTTATGGTTGGACAGAGCGTCCATCCCAAGTCATTCGATGTGAGCCGCCTGCCCGCAAAGTCAAGTTTAAATAGCAGAGCGTCAAGTCCAGGACGGGGATTCTTCTGCATGGATTCAAGCCCTGCCTTCACAATGATGCGGTTCTCGTCCTTCAGCGGCATAATGTCCGCTATGGTACCAAGGCACGCCAACTGTAGATCCTGCCGGTCGTCTTCGGTGAATAACTTTTCCTTCTTCTGGATGAACGAAACGAAAAGGCTGGCGAACACGTCAATCTCGCTGAATTCCATGTCTGAATAGCGGGCAAGACTCGACTCTTCTCTGAGGCGAAGGAGGCTTTTCCCGTCTGTTGAAGGCAGTTCCTTAGCAATTTCCGGCGCGGCGTCCCACATCTGTACCTCGATATCCTCACCAAAAATCTTGGTGATTGCCGCCTTTTGTACACGAGCGTCCCACACGAAAATTTGCTGCGATTCAAGGAACGCGGGCAGGCGCGTCTGGGTAACGTGAACTACACCCGGCACAACTGTTTCGGACAGACGGTCTATGATGAACAGATTGCGGAGCTTGACCATTTCAATAACATAGGAGTCATTAGCAGGACGGATATTAAGCAGACAGATGGATTGCTTAAATAGAGAGCTCTTCAGCGCGAACCGCAAAGCGGACACGAGCTTATAGGCAACCCCGCATCCCGCCAAGTCGCGAAACGGGTATCGCGACTCCGAAAGCTTCGGATTCACGATGGCGAGCGCGGACGGCGTTTCATCTTGTGGGTTGTGGTGGTCGGTAATTATGACGTCGATGTTCAATTCCGCAG
This sequence comes from Treponema sp., assembly GCA_031255285.1. GTDB lineage: Bacteria > Spirochaetota > Spirochaetia > Treponematales > Breznakiellaceae > JAIRKH01. The sequence continues at coordinate 6,007 of JAIRSU010000045.1, forward strand.
CCCGCTTGACTTCATCGAAGTCAGAGATACCGCAGTCAACCGTGATGATGAGAGCACCTCCTCCGGCTGCGAACTCCTCCACTACTGCTATGGACAGCCCATAAGGTTCATCTCCCACCGGAATGCGCCATTGTGTATCAATCCCCATCTTACGCAGGCAGTTCGTCAGTAAAGCAGTGCTCGTCATACCGTCGACGTCCCGGTCCCCAAACACCAATACCTTTTCACCCTCATCCTTTGCCGCGAGGATTCTCTCAACAGCATCTTCCATATTCGGTATGCCAAAAGGATTATGCAGAAAGCGCAATGCGTCCTCAAGAAAATACTTGATTTCTCCCCCATTTATGATACCCTTACGTGCGAGAATCGAGGCGCTTATCGGGTCGCATTTGTACTTTCTCACAATCTCTCTCACTAATTCTTGCGGTATATCTTTCTTTTCCCACTTCATCTTGATACGTTCCTTTTGTTGATTTATTTCCAGAAAAGTATAACAGATATCTTTAGGAGGGACTAGGCGTATTTGATCGATATTGTCTTTTAACCTCAAGAAAAAGTGAAAACGAACATAGAGCGATACTCATTGTTCCACAATTCACCCCTTGACGGTTAAGCCCTTGATACGTAAACTAGAAACATGAATATTTATAAACCGTTACGGATAGTGCTTTTCTTCTACGAAATTCTTCGTTTTACTATGTTTGCCATACAAGGAAACGTTGTCTTTACTATACAAATATGGCAATGGACCGCTCCTAACGCTCTTTTCTTGTTGATGGCGCTGTTTTTGTTGATTGATTTAGATAGATACGCGGTGTTTCTGCCATTATCCGTAGCGGGAAAAAGTATTGCGGCCGTTCTGGCGATCTGGAGTATCTTCAGCGATCTGACGCGCGCTAGTATGGATATGCCCTTCTTTGCGGCAGTTATGGCAATGGGCGATATTTTTTCCATTTTTGCGTATATGTATATTATGAAAGGCATAAGGAGACAAGGCGAGGGAAACCATGAAAATTCGCCTCATTCTGATGCACTGTCCCGCGGCAATTCCATAGAAACGACAAAAACACCACAGGTTGAAATCAATAAGCTTAAAGAGGAGATGGAGAATGAGGATAATCCCCATAGCGAGCGGTAAAGGCGGAGTCGGCAAGTCTCTGATAGCTGCTAATTTAGGAGTAGCTTTTGCTCAGGCAGGTAAGAAAGTCGTGCTTGTGGACCTGGATTTGGGAGCGTCGAATCTGCATCTCGTCATCGGCCGTCAGGCGCCTAAAACGGGAATCGGTACATTTCTGAACAATACAAAGATAGATTTTTCCAACGTTATTATCGAAACGGACATACGGAATCTCCGCTTCATACCTGGAGACACAGAAATACCTGGTCTCGCAAACCTAAAGGCGAGTCAGCGGAACATGCTCATTAAGAAACTCCTCTCTTTTAAAGACGATACAGATATTCTGCTCATAGATTTAGGCGCTGGAACCCACCAGTCTATCCTGGATTTCTTCCTTTTATCTGGACAAGGTATAATAGTAACTGCGCCGGCTGTTACCGCTGTGCTTAACGCCTACGTCTTCCTTAAGAACACGGTCTTCAGGATGATGCACACCATATTCACGCCCGGAACCAAAGCTCGTGAGTACCTCGACAAGGCGAGAAAAGAGAGAAACGGCGGATATCAGCGGCTCTACATCCCCAAAATCCTCCCAGAAATAAAGCAGATAGATAATGCCTCCTATGAGGTCTTCGTGGATCATCTCAGCCGTTTTCACCCCCGCCTCATCACCAACATGATTGAAAACCCCAAGGATGCGGATGTTGCTATGAAAATACGGCGCTCCTGCGAGGAATATTTGGCAACGAAGATAGAATACTTGGGCGTTGTCTACCGCGATTCCCTACAGGACATCAGTCTTGCTTCCCGCCTCCCCATTACCCTTTATAAGCCGGGTTCTGTTCTCTCCCAAGCCATCTATCGCATTGCAGATAAAATTCTCCAGTCCGCTGATGACCATTTCCCCATCACTGACAAAGAAATCAACGAGAGTTTCATGGAAGCGGGTATGGAAGCGGAGGTTGACTTTGAAAGTAAAATGGAATATGTGGAAGACCTACTCCATTCAGGAGTACTGTCTCACGGCGACCTCATTGAGACGGTCAAAACCCAGCAGATAGAAATCAACAAACTAAAAAAAGAAAATAACTTCTTAAAAACAAGACTAACAAGGGCGTTTGTGCAAGGATTCAAGATTTAGCAGAGGCTTCCGCTTGATGTATGACCGAGCCTGTCAATAGTTTCGTGTAAATAAAATTATGGGTCTCGGCGGTGCCAGACACTCTTTACTGATTTTATACCTACGGTGCCAGACACTGCCTGACGCCTTGCAAGAAGCCGCCCGACAGCCGTCTCGCGCTTGTAAAAAACCGCGCCGCGTGATATACTCTTATAGAAGTAAAGGAGGTTTCTATGCAAATAGCGCCAATCTTTTCGGACAATATGGTGTTACAGAGAGACAAGGATATTCCTATATGGGGAAGTGGAAGGGACGGCGAGACCATCCATATAACTTTCAGGAATGTGAGTCGTAAGACTGTAGTGAAGAACGGTACATGGCAGTGCTTTTTGCCCTCACTGGAAGCGGGTTTGGAAGGTATTCTCTCCGTATCAGATGGACAGACGAGCGTCAGTTTCAAAAATGTAATCACAGGCGACGTCTGGTTCGCCGGGGGACAGAGCAACATGGAACTCGTGTTAAAAGACTGCTTGAACGGTCCAGATGAAGTGGAGGCTTCTGCACATCCCAACATTCGGTTTTACAAACCCGTAAAGCAGGCTTTTATTGACGAACGGTTCGTTGAAATGGAGAAGTCTAATGGATGGCAGGTTTGCCGTCCTGATACTACCACAAACTTGAGCGCGGTGGCGTATTTTTTCGCAGGATGGATAAACAATAAGATAGGCATTCCCATAGGCGTCATTGATTGTAACTGGGGCGGGACGTCTATAAGCTGTTGGATGAGCGAAAAACAATTACAAAAGAGCGCGGCTGGCCAACGGTACATAGACGATTATGCGGCACTGGTAGGTGGTAAGTCTGATGAAGACTATGAACGGGATATGGCGGCGTATTCTGCGGCGTGGCAGGCATGGGACGAGCGGGTACAGGCGCGCCGCGCCATAGAGCCTGACGTTACGTGCGAGGTTCTCAACACGGAGTGCGGGGAATGTCCCTGGCCCCAACCGGCAGGTAAGAGAAGTCCTTATCGTCCCACGAATCTTTACTATTCGATGATTCGCCGCGTCGTACCTTTTGCGCTTAAAGGTTTTCTCTATTATCAAGGTGAAGAAGACGCGGTTCTCCGATACGATGATTACGCGGAGATGATGTATTATCTTATTGATCAATGGCGTACCGATTGGAGCGACGACGAAGCGCCTTTCCTGTTCGTTCAGCTTCCTATGTATGCGTCAAAGGGCGACGTGGACGCGGGTTTGACAGACAAAGGATGGGCGGTTTTGCGGGAGCAGCAATTCAAGGTTTCAAAAACTATCGCGAACACCGGCATGGCTGTCATCATAGACAAGGGTGAATTCGATAATATACATCCTTTGGATAAGCAGACTGTGGGCTTCCGTTTATCCTTGCAAGCCCTGAAAAAAGTCTACCATAAGGATGTGTACGCAGACGGTCCTGTGTTCCGCAAGGCGAGAAACGAAGGAGACGCTATCCGTGTGTTTTTTGATAATGCGTCAGAGGGTTTCAAAGTAACTGGAGACTTGGACGGCTTTGAAGTAGCGGGTGACGACCATGTTTACCACAAGGCAAAAGCATCCATTGAAGGCGATACCATCGTCGCCTCTTGTGTGGACGCGCCGCATCCTATTCATGTACGCTATGCATGGATTAAGTTCGGACCCGCATCCCTGTTCGGGAAAAATGGACTTCCAACAATGCCTTTCAGGAGTTGTAAGGAAGATTTATAGGAGGATAAAATATGAAAATAAAGACGGCTTGGGAAATCGCTTTAGAAAGAACCGAATCTATTAAAAGCGATAAGACGACCATTGAGCAGTTTGAGGCAAGGCAGAACGGCAGAAAGACAGCTAATGATTTTTTAGATTGCGCGATCGGGAAAAACGAAAAATCTAAAACAATAATAGAAGAAGCCCTAAAAAAGGTTTCGAAAGAGCAGAGACAGACTTTCAAAACAGGCGTTTTCGAGACGCTTATTTCGCGCCTAAACCTTCCGTCTTCCAAAGACGATATGAAAACGCTTGATGCGGTTGGAAACGGTTTACAGCATATCATAAACGATACACGGCTCAATAATGCGTTTCGGCAATTTAAGGATATAATCTCTCGTTACCTTGACGACGTTGAGCAGTACGAGCAGGCTATAAAACAGCAATACGCGCCTCGTTTGCGGCAGAAAGAAGCGGAACTCTCCAAACGTATGGGGCAGCAGGTCAGAATCGACCCTTTCCAAGACCCTGAGTTTTCGGCTTTTTATAAGCAAAATATGGATACGCTCAGGAGGAAATACCAGTCGTTCATCGACCAAATTCGGCAGGATGCAGAAACGGCTTTCAATAAGCAGTAATTTGACGGTTGGGGTATTGTTTCGTACATAAAGCGTGATATTTCAAGCGATGCAGGCAGACAGCGGACCCCTATTTTTATCAAATGAATTAAGGGAGAAGGTATGAAAAAGACGATTTTTGGTAATTGTCTGGTGTGGAGCGCGGTGTACGCCCTTTTAGCGGTATGCGCGCTCGTAACAGGGTGCTATCGGGATACACGGCTTTCTGTTGACAGAAACGGGAAGACCGTGGTGGAACGTTATGGACAGTTGCGGGTAGAAGGGACGCAACTCCTGAATGCGGACGGCAAGCCTGTCCAGCTTCGAGGTATAAGCTCGTTTGCTCTGCAATATGGGGCGAAATACGCCAATGAAGCCGTTATCGGCTGGCTCCGCGACGACTGGAATATACAGGTTTGGCGCGCCGCATTGGAGTTGCTAGACGGCGGCTACATCAGCCGTCCTGTGCTGAAGAAAGCGGTTACCGACTCGGTGGATGCGGCTATAAAGCTCGGTATTTACGTCATCATAGATTGGCATGTACATCAAGACGCGAATCCCCAGCGCTTTGCGGATAAAGCCGCGGAGTTTTTTGATGAAATGTCAAAGACATACGGCGAATATCCCAACGTCATCTATGAAATCTGTAATGAACCCAACGGTGAAGATGTAACCTGGGACGAGGTGGTAAAGCCTTATGCGGAACGCATGATCTCGGTTATCCGCGCCAACGACCCAGACAACATCATTATCGTTGGCACGCCTCGATGGAGTCAAATGGTCGATACCGCATCCGAAAATCCTATCACTGGTTACAGCAACATTATGTATACACTGCACTTCTACGCAGGCACCCACGGCGAGTCGCTTCGTGAACAGGCGCGCACCGCTATTAAAAACGGACTGCCTCTCTTCGTTACCGAGTGCGGTACATCCAAGGCGTCCGGCGGCGAAGGGGTCTATGAGCCTGAATTCATCGAATGGGCTTCCTTCATGCAAAAGAACAACATCTCTTGGGTGAACTGGTCTCTCACCAATAAGGGTGAGGATTCCGGTATACTGGTTCTCAATGCGGACCGCGAAGGCAAAGGGCATTGGACGGAAGACCAACTCTCACAGTCTGGTAAATTTATCAGAAGCATCTTGCGGAACGAGACAAAGATAAAGTAACGATAACTCGCGGCTTGCTTTTCAAAGCCTCTCTAATAGGGAGGCTTCGAAAAGCGATTGATTGAATTTCTCATTGCTTCATTAAGATAAATTGATAATGTTTGAAGAAAAAAGCTTCTGTTTCTGACTTGTAACCGTGAAGATAAGTTAACATATACGTTAACCTTGCGCCTGCGGCGTTATCGACTCGGAAAGCACTTTCATTATAGCGTTAAAATCTATCGGTTTTGCAAGATGCCCGTTCATGCCTGCCTGCAAAGCCTGGTCCACATCCTCGCGGTAGGCGTTCGCGGTCATGGCGATGATAGGGATGCTCTTCGCATCAGCGCGGTCAAGGCTTCGTATAGAGCGGGTAGCTTCATACCCATTCATAACAGGCATCTGTACATCCATGAAAATAAGGGAATAGAAACCCTCCGCCGCTTTGCTAAATTTTCTGACCGCTTCTTCCCCGTCAAGAGCTTCTTCAATCGTAACGTGCGTCTCTTCGAGTATCTCTCGTATAATGATACGGTTTATCTCAACGTCTTCCACTAAAAGGATATTTTTCTCCTTGAGATTCGGCGGCGCGGCATAGATATGGTCTTCCGTAATAGAGTGACTGCTCTTATCAAGAGTGAGTTCGAATGTAAATACAGAGCCCTTGCCTTCTTCGCTTTGCACAGAGATACAGCCGCCCATCTGCTTGATAAGATTCTGGCTTATGGCAAGCCCCAATCCCGTACCGCCGAAATGCGCGGCTATATTTTTATTAGTTTGCTCAAAAGGCTTAAACAGGCGCGACATCTGTACCTCGTTCATGCCTATGCCTTGGTCGTTGATGGTCCATTGCAGGCGTATATTCTGTTCATTCTCCTCAAGGGTTTTTATGTAGAACCCGATACCCTTTCCAGACGGCGTGAATTTTACAGCATTTCCAAGCAAATTTATCAATACTTGCTTCAGTCTTAATTTATCACCCTGTACTGCGGCCGTTGGGGGAATATCGAATTCTGAAATAAAACGAGTATCTTTCTCATTACAACGGTGAATGAATATCGTTCTGACTTCTTCCATAGCTTCAGTCAGAAGAAACGGCTCGTTCGACAGCTTGAATTTGCCTGATTCTATCTTGGATATATCAAGAATATCGTTCAGAATCCCCATAAGGTGCTCAGAGGCGATGCTTATCTCTTTTATTGAGAAACGGGTCTTTTCAATATCGCCGCTGAGAAGCGCTTTTCTTGCAATGTGGGTCATGCCCATAACCGCATTAAGCGGCGTGCGTATCTCATGGCTCATGTTGGCAAGGAACACGCTTTTCGCCTGAGACGCCGCTTCCGCCAACTGGGTAAGTTCCTTGAGTTTCTCGTTTTGCTTGTTTATTTCTTTCATCATGGAGATATAATAGGTGATGTCGCTAAAAGAGAGGGCATAGCCTAGTATCTTACCCTTGCGAGAATATGCAAACTGACTAGTTACCCTGAACGTCCGCTCTTTGGCGGTCTCTCCGTACTGTACGGTAAACTCTCCCTCGGTGAAAGACGCATCAAACAAGGTCGCTCTATCAAACAGATTATTCGGTGTATAATGAGAGGCGTGCGCCTGAATGGTATTCAAGAAATGCTGAACAGAGAGTTTCCACGGCGTTACCATAAAGTCGGCTTGTGCAAATACATCCAATGTAGCGCCGTTCTTATCTATGATGATTCCGTCTTTGTTTATCAGAAGCATATAACTTGGATACTTGTCGAAAACAGCCGCGAGTATAGTCTGTCTAAAGTTAAATATCCGCTCATAGTACAAAAAAGTAAAGAACAAAAAGAAAGAAATACAGAACATAATCGACGTAACTCCAGGATGATAGTTAGTAACATTGAATGTTCCCAGAATATCTGTGAATAACGGAATCAGAAGCGCCACGCCGATAAGAATAAGTTTAGGGTTCTGCCGCTCGTTCTTAAAAAGGTGGGAGAAGAGGTATACCAGCGAGAGAAGTACCACAGTATATGCGGAAAGGCTATGAATATAAAACAGCGGTCCTGGCGTTGGTAACGGGTAGTCGTACGTACGGTATACAAGGTGGTGTAATGGGTTTGTAATGAATCCTACCGCATCAAGAAACGGAATAATATATAAAATCCGCATTCTCTTTGCTGTTTTGTGTGGGTCTTTACCTGTCAAGTCAAGAAGGAACCATAGAAGCGTATAAGGCAACAAACATACAAATATCATGCGAATCGTCTGAAGGACTGGGAAATGCGGCGAATTGCTCCCGCACAGCGAGATACAGCCGCTGAAAAGCGTCCAGAAAAATACTACAAAGCCTATTGCAAAGAAACTTCTCATTTCTTGGTTACGGTTATCGCTGAACCAGATAAAGCTGATGATGTAGATAATTATCATACATAAAATCATAGCTATAAAAAAAGAAACCAATTCAATGATCATAACATCTTAATTATAGCCTTATGCGGCGCTATACACAAGTAGTATCTTTCCCAGACTTAATATCCAACAGTGGAAAGCGCTGTCAGAGACTGTATCAGCACGGCAGAGAAAAGGGTCTACGCCTGAGCGTCAGCGATTCTCGCAGAGCGCCGTAAGAGGGTAGGGCTGTCGGGAGCGGTACTTCCCGTCGTATACTGAGGATAATATAAGAGTATATTTAGGATTGATTCAGTGCTGGATTCGACTCCAGAGATAGGCTATATTCGACGTCTGATAGAGCCTAT
>JAIRSU010000124.1 GCA_031255285.1 Treponema sp.
TACCACAGGTGAATCAGGCTTATTCCGTGCAGTTTGTCTACAATGGCAATGCGAGAGATTCAACTCACCTTTTAAAGCAGAGGGCTGGACGGCGGATACAATAAATTTATCCACCGCTCCCTCATTTTTGAAATTTTTAGAACCAGTAACGGAAGCCTAAAGCGCCGTTAAAGAAAGAGGCATGTGGGAAATGCACGTCAGGTAGTACTTGGATTCCCAACTGGGGCGCAATCTCTAAAAAGATTTCGCCATGTCCAAGGAATTGCCATGAGAGACCTATTGGTAAACGGGCACCCGCCGCAAATCCAAGCTTGTCGGAGAATCCCCATAGGCCGGCGTAGCCGCCAAGCCCAAGATACCATCCCAAGTTAATACTCGAGACGAGAGTACTGTCGATGATGTAATAGTCGCCGGTTACCCCAAGCCCAAAAGAACTATCCCAGATGCCTAGTCTAACCGTCCAATACACAGGCAAAGACGGTACTTTGAGTGATAGTGCGCCGTTGTATTCACCAACACCGCCACCGAACACAACGCCGAGTCCCAATCCGCTCGGATGATCCGCAAATACACTACCTGTCGCTAACGCCAATCCGATAGCGCACACCGCTAAAAATTTCTTCATAAAACCCTCCTTGGTTTAGAAATTTCTGAAAAGAGCCGTTAAAAGCCCGCTCTCTTTTAACTCATTTTATAGAAAATCACTTTTTTAGTCAAGAAGCATAAGCCGCTCGCATATAGATACGATTGCGGCTCAAACATATATCTGAATGATTCAAACAAAGTGCGCTTATGACAGCAACATTTCATCGTTTGTAAGTTCTTGTTTTTTTATGTTTCGGAATCGCTGAACCACTTCTGACGGGGTCAGTTTCGCCTTTTCCTGCTCATTCACATCCAGAATAATTTCACCTGCGTCCATCATAAGGAGGCGGTCGCCGTATTCAAGAGCTTGCGCCATGTTATGCGTAATCATCATCACAGTGAGATCATATTCCTCGGCGAAACGGAGGGTGAGGCGCATGATGATTTCCGCGTTGCGCGGGTCCAGCGCGGCAGTATGCTCGTCGAGCAGGAGAAGGCTGGGGCGAGATGTTACCGTCATAAGCAAGGTAAGCGCTTGTCGTTGCCCACCTGAAAAAAGCTCCACGTTATCCATGAGACGGTCTTCAAGTCCCATGTCAAGCGCACGTAATTCCTCTCTAAAGGTTTCTTTCACCTGTTTGTTGAGACTGATTTTCAGTCCTTTGTACCCCTTCTTGCGGCAAAGAAGCATATTATCAGCTAGACTCATTTTACCCGCGGTGCCGAGCAGGGGGTTTTGGAATATCCTACCGATATAACGGGCGCGGCGGTATTCAGCAGAACGAGTAATATCTCGTTCCATGCCGTCTCTCTCATCAAAAAGCGATATCCGTCCAGAAGTCGGCAGGTAGGTTCCCGCAATCGCATTGAAAAGAGTCGTCTTACCCGCCCCATTAGAGCCAATTACTGTGATAAAATCCCCGCGATTCACCGTGAGGTTCATGTTTTTAAGCGCGTAATTCTCGTCAGGTGTACCCACTGCGAAAACTATGCTGAGATTTTCTACTTTTATCATGCTTATTTTCCTTTTTATTAGATAACTGCACTTCACTAAGACTTTGAGCTTTCATAGAGTCCGACTATCGCCTTTAAGATCAGCTCTTTTGCATCCAACATGTAAGCGTATCCGTACGCCCCATAGTCCAATGATAGTGATGGTTTTCCACTTGAGTACGCTGATGTCGCAATCTTTTTCATAATATGTGATGCCCATGTTTACCCTTTTCTGCTTATAACGCCCGCGATTCAAAGGTTTTCGCGTTTAACCCTCATGTCTTGCCTCAATTTATATTCGTTCCTGTCCAACTCTACTGTCGTTATCTAGCATGGACGCACCGCGTTCAAGAGCCACTATTCCGGTACGAGCGACTTCCAGAATACCATGAGTACGGAGCAAAAGAAGCAAACTGTTCAATTTCCCTCTACCACCAGTTGCTTCAAGGGTGACGGTTTCAGGAGCGACATCTATGATGTTTGCACGAAATACGCCTGCAATTTGTATGATTGCCAGCCGACTCTGTTCGTCGGCGCTCACCTTGACAAGCATGATTTCACGACGTACACAATCGTCCATGTCGAGTTCCCTCACTGCAATTACGTCGACCAATTTGCTCAACTGTTTGATGATTTGCTCTACTATCGCGTCATTCCCTTTAACCGTTATAGTCATACGAGAGATCGCCGCATCATTAGTTTCTCCAACTGTGAGACTATCTATATTAAACCCACGTCTACTAAACAAGCCGGACACACGGCTCAACGTTCCTGCGTGGTTTTCCACCAGCGCGGATACGATGTGATCTTTTTTTGTTCCTTTATTTCCCATTTACACTTCTAATCTAACAAATTTATCGAAAGGTTACAAGAGTTCCTAGTAAACACTCAGAATGAAGATGCCATAACGGGGTACGGTGATTCCGCAAGTCCAACTTAGATAAAGCCCACTTTGGAAGCTGTCAAACAAGTCTTATCTGCCCATGAGTCTAATCTATAAGAAATTAGTCCGTCTCATTAATAGACGTAGGATAAAAAGTCAGCCATGTGCAATACTACCCCTATAAGGAAATTGTACTCTATCTCCCCATCAGCTTATCGAAGGACTTACAGCTGACGCGGTGAGGGGATAAGGTGTTGGTCTTGAGCAAACAGACGTGATAAGTTCGCTTCTTCACCTTGAGATAGCTCCGATGGGAGAACGGCCGGTATGCATGGGTTCGGGGGTAGGAGGAAGTTCGCGTCCAGAAACACACGGAACATATGTGCATAAGCCTCATTTTCTAAATTCGTATGTAAATAGATGCCGTTTCGTTTCCATATACATCCTTTCATTGATAACGATTTCGCTATTTTTGGAGATATTCTCCGTGCATCCACAGTATTTCTCTCCGTAATGAGGTTATAAACTGCACGGGTCGCACCTGCAAGTATGACTGGCGCGATTGTATCAGAAGGAGGTATCTTTTCCGCTACAGCTCGTCCTTGTTCTGTTATAACCAAAACCACAGGCCCGAGCAACCATGGTAGAACAGGCGTAAGTAAAGGAGTCGATGGACAGACGCAGAAAGGTCGCCATAGAGTGACGGTCCCAATAGTCATTTCAGATGGCGAAAAAAACGCAGGATCCGGAATGTCTTCGCTTTGCTTTAGAATGTCCGCATATTCTAGTGCCATGTTCATTCGAGACTGGTCGGAAAAGACACGAAAGCCAATGCCATCCGGGAACAACGCGGACAGGGCTCTGATGAATCGCCTTTCCGCAAACGTGGGGTATGGCGCGAAAAGTCCACGTTCAGCAATATTTTTCAGTTCGCGGACGACGTTCCGGGGAGTGTGTCCTAGTACCGCACATCCTCCTGCTTGCCATAAGTCAACGAGTCGTCTTCCATTTTCTGTGTAGAGTCTATATCCTCGCGCTCGCCTGATGTTTGGTATGTCCTGTTCTGTCACATCACACCTATTACCTTATCTACCGCCTTTCGACGGACTTCTTCCATCGTGATTTCCATATTTCTCTGCTTAGACTTTCTATCACAGGCACCTCTCTTCCGAAAAGTAAATGGCACTATCTACTAGAGTAATATACCCAGCAGGACTATCTTATACCTCTTCTTCCTGCAACGATTTTCTGGGCAAATAACGACATAGGGTATAAAGAAGTTCGTTGAAGTTCAGCGGTTTTCCAAGATGGCAGTTCATACCAGCGGCTATACATTGTTCAATATCCTCCCGAAATACATTGGCTGTCATAGCAATAATAGGTATTATTTTGGCCTTCTGTACACCCACAGCTCTAATAAGGCGAGTTGCCTCATAACCTCCCATCTCAGGCATCTGTATATCCATCAGTATAAGGTCATAGCTTTCTGGCGCACTGGAAAATTTTTCAAAAGCCTCCTTGCCGTTCTTAACCTCGTCTATAATGGCGCAGGTTGGTTCCAGAATAGAAATTACAATCTCACGGTTTATGTCTATGTCTTCGGCAAGAAGTATCCTATAACCTTCAAGACAAGCAGTTATGTCTGTGGATGTCCATATGTTTTCGGGAAGAGTTTCAGTTTTAGCGATTTCATTTGTCTCTTTACCCACATGGATGGTGAAAATAAAAGATGAGCCTTTCCCCAGTTCTGATTCTACTCGTATCTTTCCATCCATAAGTTCCACAATGCGTTTTGATATCACCAGCCCCAACCCGGTGCCACCGTACTTCCGGGAGATGCTATTGTCTGCCTGTTCAAATGAATGGAACAGTTTCACCTTCTGTTCAGGAGAGATGCCTATGCCCGTATCGGTAACAATAATCTCTATGATATAACCACTGTCGTCTTCAGAAGACAGTTTCGCACTGATAGTAATACTCCCGCCTTCAGGTGTAAATTTTATCGCATTGGAAAGGAGGTTCGTAATCACCTGGGCGAGACGTTGTTCATCGGAAACGATAACCGAAGGAATAGCCGGATCAATGATAACATCAAGGACCGTTTCCTTTTCTTCCACTTTGAAACTCAGCACATTGATAACATTATTAAGCATGGCGATAAAGTTGAACGCCGTTACCGATAGTTCAAACTTATCTGCCTCAATTTTGGACATATCAAGGATATCGTTGATAACATTAAGGAGATGGGTTGATGCACCTTTGATTCTATTCAGGCAGTAATCTTTTTTCTCAATGCCGGGATCGGCACTGCCTATATTCACCATACCGATGATCGCATTAAGAGGTGTACGTATCTCGTGGCTCATATTAGCGAGGAAATTTGACTTAGCCTTACTGGCTTCTTCGGCCCGTTTAATGGAATTTTGAATTTCCGTGGTATCGTGGAGGATCATGAGAGCGCCTTCCATCTTACCAGCATCGTCAAACATGGGGGTAAAGAGTACTTCGTAGTTCCGCTCCTTTCCTTTACCATTCATGGCAAATTTCTCTTCGAGTATCTGCGACTTCCCAGTAAGGACAGAATCTTCAAATATTGAAGACAGTTCTTCAAGTTTTTCTTCAGGAACGAAGCGACTGAAAACTTCTTTGAAATGACGACCAACCACCAGTCCCACGTGCTTAATGCCGGTGACCCGGAGAAAAATATCGGCACAGTAGAGGATGCAGATATTTTCATCAAAAACAATAAGACTGTCAGGATTGTACTGGAGAATAAGACTCATGGTATGATCCTGCCTGAGCCGTTCATTCCTGAGAATAGCGGTTACACTTTCTCGAGCTGAAGAAGCAACCTTGATCCGTTCCACACTATTCTGTAAAAAAGCCACTTGGCGGGTAAGGCGCTTTACTTCTTTGTGCAGATACGCTAGTTCTTCCGCTTCAGAACTAAAAATTCTTTCCTCGGCCATACTTATCTTTTATAGAAGACAGGCAATAAATGTACAGTTATGAAAACGATTCATGGCATTTCCTTCTTCGGTATACACAGGACAGATTTCACCGCCTGAATAGGCGAATATATAACCACCTGAAAAATCTATCAGAGTATCCCGTATCTTATCCATTTCATCGGTACTAAAGGCATCCAGAGCAAGATAGCGAGTCAGGCAGGAAAACATGAGGAGACAAGAACTGCCATCATTTTTCTTTTGAAGAATCTGTTTCAAGGTTTCACTCGTAGTTCGTATTACATCAGAGTAATCTATACCACCCACTGACAAGGTTGCATTCTCCGGTATATTGCCGCCACATGCCGCATAGCCTTCCTCGCTGAGGAGGTAAATAGAACGAGCGATTGGTTTTGTACCATCGTTATAGTCAATTACAAAAGGGAAAGTCGATACTGCCCATGCACCGTCTCTTTTCTGTATACCGATGCTTTGAAGATAATCACAGACAGACATATTGTTTACTTCCATAAGAATGTTATCTTTTGCCTTGGTAATAACCCCTCGCTGTTTTTGTATCTTGTCTTCTGCGAAGGAGGTTACAAAAAAAGAAGGGGACAGATCGCCGTAGAGGAGCGCGAATACAACACGAGTTTTGCTGGTATCTCCATTATAAATAGCCTGATTAAGGCTAAAATCTGCCGATGAATCTATGGCGAGAGAACCGAAAAGGGGAGTACCTTCAGAGGCTTTGTCGAGACTCATGGCAATGATTTCACCACCCAGGTTATTTATGTATGGTACAAAAGGAATTATCATGGACGGCCGACCGGAATGCTTCGCACAAGCTTCCCGATAAGCGTTAAAGATAAGACCGTCTACTTCTCTGTCAATGATGTCTACCGCACCGGTGATAAAATCTATGTCATCGCTGGTGAGAACCAGAAAGCCAAGCATCATTTCACCCACTGTGCCAGGTACCACCGTTCCAGCAGTGGTCATACCGATTACATCAAAGGGCATGGCCGCACAAATTGCCCGCACGACTCCAGAGTCGATAAAGTCAGTGTAGCAGGTAAGTATACCCAAAGAATTTTTGTACAGCCCTTTGATATCAATCTGTCCCAGAATCTCCGACATCGCCTCATCGGGATCATCAATTTCAAATGTAAAAGCTGTCATTGTTTTAATCATAGTACTTTCCTTACAATTCCTGGGGATAGATTCATATGTCCGCAATGTGGGCGTTAAAACTCTCTGGCCATCTTATTCTAAAGAAATGTCATGGTGTATCTCTCTTTTAGCAAATCATTATTTTTATTTCAATTATCTCAATCAGGAGACAATTTAGTAATTCATGTTACACAAAAACTCCATTATTCCCCTATATATTAAAAGCAGACATTATTTCTATCATTTTCTTCAATTTAGCTGAATATTATAATAAACTATTTATAAAATATTGTCAATAATAAAAATTATTTTCCCATCCGCTTGTTACAGATCAAATCTTCCACTATTCATATATATATCTATTCACTCATTTGTCTTTAGTATGACCTATTCTATCACATCTATCGGACTTGTCTGTTTATCACATTCCAATCGTTGAGAAGCCGGGCATTATTCGGCAGTTCCTTCAGTCCCGCTTCCAACAGATCACGAGCTTCGGTGTACAGACCCTCATTCCAGAAGGAAACGAATTGATTATGAATTTCTACGCCACGGTTATTCCTAAACGTTTGGAGATTTTGCTCCAGAAGCTTATTTCCACCGTACGCCGCGATGGCTTCTTCAGAAAACTTAATCGCCGCAAGCCAGCCTTTCTCTCTGGAAATGAAACCCGCCTCATTTACTAAAACCACATTTCGCATTTGAAATACTCGCTCTTCTCCTAACATGGCGACTGCCTCATGGTCATTGAGAAAAGTCAAAGCCATCTCTGCTTCGGCGGATGTCTTCAAGCCGTTCACAAGCTGGGAGAGCTCATGATCAAGAAGCATCCCCTTTATTACACGGTAGTTCTCTGTAGGTAAGAAAGGCGCTCCTTTGTCAAGGATGGCTTTCGCATCGTACAGACGCTTCTTTGAAAGGAGGTCCACCACGAAATTATGCAAGCTCGCCGCGAAATCTTCTTTGGAGTCAACAAAGAAAGGCGAATCGGTCTTTTCAATGCGTTCCGAAAGCAGAGCGACGCGGTTTGTAATGAGAGGCAGGGCATCGCCGAAACGCTTCTGCTTCTGAAGAAAAGAAATACGATTCGTAAGAATAAGGGAAACGAGCTCCAGTTGGCTCATCGCTGAACGGTCCCTATAGTTTTTCGAGTCTACATAAGCGAAGCCTGTAACTCGCCCGAAACCATCGCTGAATTGCTTCTGAGTTCCTGGGTCAAAACCATATTCATTGGTCGTCTCTACATCTATTTTCTGGATGTCGCTGTCGCCGCGGATATTCACCGTTACAAAGGCATGGTCGTGGGTCATGACGCCCTGAATGTCGAGTCCTACCGAAACGCCCAGAATCAGGTAGAATACAGCTGAGGAAACGCAGTTGAACGTTCCTTTGTCAAGGAGAACGTCAATCCGTGTCTGATTCAGACTGTACTGCCGTAGATAATTTCTGTGCATAAAACGTAGAACATATTCTCCGCGCCCTCTTGCGTCTATAGGTAAATCAGTGGCTGCTTGCAATTTCATAACGGCATCAATCGTCTTTCGTCCATACGCGGTGGAATCGGCTCCGGATGCCCATAACGCCATATCACACAGGGTTTGCCACGTGTGAGGAGGCTGCTCTCTCGCATATCGCAGGGCGAGTCCGCTCGGATCAAGCTCAGGAATCTGTGCGTTCACTCTGACGCATAAAGCCATCAATAAAAAGAAAAGTTTCTTATTCATCGCCGTAAATATAACGTATCTTGTAAATATTTTCAATAAATTTTTATATCTATCTTGTAAGAAAATTAAAAATGATGTATTATTTAGAGAATTTATAGACAAGGAGGAACTATGGCTGTTTTAATCAACCAAGAAGAAGGTTTGAAACGCGTGATGAATAACAAGAAGTTGTATATGAAACTTCTGAATAAATTCAGAACAGAGACAAATCTTGACGAGCTTAAGGAGTCTATCGTGGCGCACGATTACGAGAAGGCGCAAGTTTCTGCACATACGCTCAAAGGTATAAGCGGCAACTTATCTCTTACGGCTCTCTATGAGCAATCGGTGGCTATTGAAAGTCAGATCAAGAACCACAGCATTGACGAAAGTACCGTCACCGCTTTTACCGATTGCTTCGACGACACAATGAGAGCGATTGACGAGGTAATTGCAGTCAATGGGTAACGAAAATATATCAACCGTTCTTGTTGTCGATGATGTTGATGTCAATGTGATGATACTCGAAGAGATCCTTCAGACTGATTATAATATTATCAGTGCAAGTAACGGAAAGGAAGCTCTCGAATTGCTATGGAGCAGAGAGACTCTTCCTAAAATCGTCCTGCTTGATGTCAATATGCCTGAAATGAATGGTTTCGAGACTATAAAAAGGATAAAGGATGACCCGAAACTTCGACGTATTCCCGTCATCTTCATTACGACGTTGGACGAAGAAAGCAGAGCGCTTGCGGCGGGTGCCGTCGATTTTATATCGAAACCCTTCAAAGAAGACGTGGTAAAACTGAGGGTAAAAAATCAGATAGAGCTGAAGAATTACAGTGACAGTCTCGAAGAAATGGTTGCCGAGAAGACCAAGGAGATTACTACGTCTCTCGATGCTATGCTCGAGGCAATGGCGAATATCATCGAATACCGTAACCTCGAATCCGGTAGTCACGTCAAGCGGGTACAACTTTACTCAAAAGTTTTGATTGATCACATCATGAATAGGTCTTCGCACTACCCCGAATATGCCTACCAGCTTATGCTTCTTGAACCGGAAATCATCGTGAAATCCGTTGCCCTTCACGACGTGGGGAAAATAGGCATACCGGATAAAATCCTATTAAAACCGGGCAGGCTCGACCCCGGAGAATTCGACATCATGAAGACGCACACAACTATCGGCAAGAAAATAGTTGAATCCATCTTGATCGATAAGAAAACCATCCATCTTCAGCATTATCGGGACATTGCCTATTGCCACCACGAACGATTTGACGGTAAAGGTTATCCACGCGGTATAAATGGTTACGACATACCACTTGTCGCTCGTGTTACTTCAATCGCTGATGTTTACGACGCGCTGGTCTGCGCCCGTGTCTACAAAGCCGCCTTTTCCTTTGATGATGCCGTAAAAATCATAATGGACGGGAGCGGCACGCAATTTGATGCTCAACTCTGCAAAGCAATGTTTGAGATTCAAGACAAGTTCAGAGCTATTGCTGAAGAGCACAAATAGGGAAAAGGATATTCTTTTTTTGACGCAGGAGGGGGGGAAGGGATGATTCCCTTACTCCCTGTATATTTTCTTATCTAGCCCTTATGATTTTTTCAGTTTCGTCTTGATAGGAGAAATTTCCAGAATTTTCGATTCAAGCTCCGCTAGTTGTGAAGAGATGCGAGCATCTATTTCACCGAAATCCGTCTCAATCATACATCCGCCCTGATCTACAGACGAGTCTTCCTGTACCTGTATAGAGGACGCACCTTCGGCAAGGCGGATGAAGTCTTTGATATGCTCGGAGGTGAGTTTGGCATCTGCCATGTTAACATGGATAATGACATCACCTTTGCCTTTGACTTTACGGAGAGCCTGCATCACGTTGGAGATGATGACTTGACGCTGGGTTTCGGAGATGACCTTGACGACCTTACGAGAAACGAGAAGCACGAGGTCAATGATTTGTTGTTCTGTTTCCGCGAGTATTTCGGCGCGTTTGTCTTGAGCGCGCTCAAGCATAATCTGAGTTCGCTGAACGAGGCGCTCCACCTCGGCTTTGCCTGTATTGAAGCCTTCCTCTCTACCTGCTCGAAAGCCTTGTTCCTGTGCTTCTTTCTTTTGACCTTCAAATGCCGCGTGTGCGGTTGCCCCAATCTCCGCCGCTTTCTGCCTAGCATTTGTGAGAATGGCTTCCGCATTGTCTTCAGCTTGGCGCTTGATAATTTGGGCTTCTTCGGTTTTACGCTTCACCTCTTGGAAGGCGGCATTTTCGGCAGCTTTGATGATTCCATCCGACTCCATCTTCGCGGATATCATAAGTGCTTCTTTTTCCGCGGCCCATTGGACCCTGAATGCCTCAGCCTCCTTGCGGAGATCGTCGGCCGTGGGACCATCGTAAGCATCCTCTTTTTTGTCCGATTCTTCGGCTTCTTCTGGTTCCGCGAGATGCGATAATTCGGGAAACGCATGAGGAGGTTCAATCTGAATTTTCTCTGCTACGGGATTAACTTCCCCGTATCTAAAAACCGCTTTTGCCAAAATGGATTCTCCTTATTACATACTCCAAGTACGATTCATATCGTTAATCCCTGCCTTATCATCATTCAAAACAGCCAAATCCTCTGTATTAATAACAATCAGTTCTTACAGATTTCGCTCTATTTACACAATTGATACAGAAGGACAATTGGGACAACAGTTGTCAAAATAATCTTTACAATAATTTTTCTTGAAGTGTATTTTTGCATCCTCACGACTACACGACCAGCTCATCCTCGCCAACACGAGAAACAACGATTTCGCCTGCGTCTTCAAGCCGCCGGATAATCGATACTATCTTCTGTTGGGCTTCTTCCACGTCTTTCAATCGCACAGGACCCATAAACTCCATATCTTCCTTCAACATAGCACCTGCGCGCTTACTCATGTTCTTGAAAATTTTGTCCTGTACCTCCTGGTCAACGGACTTGAGCGCCTTTGCCAGCTCTTGACCGTCAACCTCACGCATGACTTTCTGAATCGCTTTATCGTCGAGCATAACAATATCCTCGAATACAAACATACGCTTTTTAATTTCCTCGGCAAGCTCCGGGTCTTCGTCTTCGAGCGATTCGATGATTTGTTTTTCAGAAGCACGGTCAACAAGGTTAAGAATCTCGACGATACTTGGCACACCACCTGCGGCCGTGTAGTCTTCGCTGGACAGAGTAGAGAGTTTCTTTTCAAGCACCCGCTCCACCTCTCGCAGAACCTCCGGACTGGTACGGTCCATCGTGGCGATACGTCGCGCAACATCACTCTGCACCTCGTTAGGCAGGTTTTGTAAAATCACAGATGCCTTGTTTGGCTCAAGATAAGCCAGAATTAGGGCGATAGTCTGTGGATGCTCTTGTTGAATGAAGTTAAGCAGATGCGCTGGATCGGTACGCCTGATGAAGTCAAACGGGCGCACTTGGAGACTGGACGTGAGTCGGTTAATGATGTCAACGGCTTTCTGATTACCGAGTGCTTTTTCCAGAAGTTCGCGAGCGTAATCAATGCCACCAGTAGATATGAACTGATTCGCCAGCATCAGCTCTTGAAATTCCTGCAATATAGCATCTTTCTGCTCCGGCTCTATGGTTTCGAGTCGAGCGATTTCAAACGTGATTGTTTCGATTTCATCTTCCCTGAGATATTTGAATATTTCAGCAGAAATTTCAGAACCGATAGTTACCAAGAAAATGGCGGCCTTCTGTCTGCCGTTTAAATCCTTCCCCGTCTTTTTCTTATTACCATGAGCTTCTTCATGTTCGATCTTTGCCACACGCTACTCCTCTAAAAGCCACGTTCTAATGAGCGAGGCCACATCCTCCGGATGTTCCCTTGCGGTATTTGCGATGCTTTCCTGTAAGTCGAGACGATTCCGTTCCTCCACCGACATGGTAACCTGCACCTCATCTTCCTCTGCCTGCATGAGGGCGTTTTCACGCAGTTCCTGCTCGCGGCGTGCGCGAGCGTCTTCATCTGCTCTTCTACGGCGCTCAATTTCCCGCGAGATAATACGAAAAATGAAGAACGACAAGAGAAGAAGCAATAACCCGGCGAGAAGAAGTATGAAGACAAGCCGCATCTGTCTTTGTTTGAAATACGCCATATCCTCTTCGGCAAATTGCACCGACCTGTCTATTTGAATACTCTGGACGGAGACTGAATCTCCACGTGCCGCATCGTAACCTACTGCATTTTGAATCAACGCGGTCGCTGAACGAAGTTGTTCGTCAGAAACTGGCGTATACTCTCGCTCAATGGACCCGTTCGTTATAACAGGGGTACCTTTTTCGTCTCTTTTGATTTTCCATACACCGTCTATGTTCGCAGAGATTGTTATACGATCAATATTCGGTGTCTTCTCCTCCTGTGTAGTACGCTCGCCGATTTCCTCATTTTGAACCAGTGTCTTCTGTGTTACTTCTCCATTGAGGTTGCTCATGTCTCTGTACGCAGGCGGGGTCTGACCTTCCATCCCTGACGGTCCTTCGGGATTGAAACCTGTACCAATCCATGTGGTTTCTGATGTAGTTTTTGAGCGAGTTACAGACTCCTGTATTTTAGAATCGTCGTAGGAAAGACCTGGCGTCCGCGGCTGTACCACGTAGGGGATGTATTCCCTGGTACTGACCGCCCTTTTTGACAAGTCCATGTCAATTTTGATATTAAGGTCACGCACACGCGCAGAAGAGAAGATACTTTGCAAAGACGAAAGAACGCGGGCGCGATATTCGGCTTCCAATGCACGAATCATCTTCTGTCCTCGTTCCACGAGAGAGATTCTGTCCATCTCCGCCATACCTGCGAAGTCATTCAATATATTTCCACTCTGGTCGGATATGGTGATATTTTCATCTTGGAGACCAGCAACCGCGGTCTTCAACAATTTCTGTATACCCTCAATTTTCTTGCGATTTTGGGTGATATCGCTTCCTGGTTTAGGAAATATGGTAACACTTGCAGACACAGGGTTCTGGTCGGACTCAAAAAGCGTCCGTTCTGGCATGACTAGCGTAACGTTGGCATCGTCCACATCATCAAGGGCTTTAATGTGATCGGTTACCATCTGGGTAATTGCCCTCTGAAGATTCACATTACGCTCGAAGTCAGTGATGGTCCACCTGTCACGGTCAAAGATAGCCCATGGGTCGGTACCGGACGGGATAAGGTCTTCACGGATAAGGAGAGAACGTATCCGACGCGCAGTCTGCTCATCCGGCACCATGATGATACCGGCCGAAGACACACTTGTTCTTACTCCCTCCGCGTTTATCCGAGTGATAATACGATCCTGCGTATCAACATCACGGATAGGCGCATCAATAACGGGTACCATAGTCGGGCTTGCCGAAATCGAAAAAAGCGCCACAATACCCGCAATCACCATAACGATAATACCTGCTAGTATGAGCTTCTGTACTAGAGACCATTTTCTCCATTGGGTTTTTATATTATCAAAAAACTTTTTCAGCCATTCAGGCACATTCCCTCCCATCGTAGGGAGCAGGAGCAAGGTTTTTGTCAACTTGAAAATGATAGACAGTATGTAGTAACAATATAACCCAACTCCCAATTCCCAACTATCTAGTATTAATTAAATCTCTCCACCCCTGGACCAAACGGTTTAGCACTGTACGCGTAATATTCAACGACATAGATGCCTTTGCCTGCGCTATAGTTATATCATGAATATCCACAGCATCCGGGTCAACGATGGCGGACTGTATCAATTCGCTGGAAAACTGCTCCTGCGCACTTACCTTGTCCAATGCCTTGAGCATCATCTCGTCAAAAGAACCATCTCGCGTAACGGCTTCCACACCGATTTTTTTGCCGATATCTATAATATCCCTGCCGGATGGAAACAGTCCCGTATGAGGCTTTATGTGTTTCGGATTCGTCACCGCAAGCGTGGACGTATCTACTGAAATTAAACTGGGTGGCATTAGTGTCATTATTTATTCCTTAATATTTTAGAAAAGAAGTATTTGTTACTCGCCATTGATTAAAACTGTCAGACTCAAATTGCTAACGATACCTATTCCCACTTCCTACCTACTGCCGATTTCCAGCGCACGCTGAAACATTGATTTTGAACCTTCAATAATTGAGGCATTAGCTTCGTAGGCACGAGACGTGGCTATCATATCAACCATCTCTGTCACAATGTCAACATTAGGCATCTCTACATAACCAGCTTGAGTCCCATCCTTTATGGCATCCGGGTGAGTCGGGTCGTAGACAAGACGAGGTTTGGTGTTGTCTTTCTGTATCTCGACCACGTGCACACCCGTACCACCACCATTATCCATATTTTCCGGCAGAAAAGGCGACCGCCAATAGGGACCCTCGGCACGCGGACGCATGATCACACGACTCCGACGAAAAGGTCCACCCTCAGCTGTACGGGTTGTAGACGCATTGGCGATGTTATCGGCAATCACATCGGAACGCAAACGTTCCGCGCTCAAACCAGTACCAGCTATATTGATTGAATTAAATATTCCCATCTATGTCTCCTTTTTTAGAGAGTTTGAGGGTGAGTATAGGAAACGACTCTCTGCTATAAACATCATTCGAAATGCTTATAACCAATCTCTCTACTCACTCTCGGCTATCCCCTTAACGCCAAATTCACCTGCGCGAACTCGAAAGTTTCGGCTTGGGCCAGCAAAGTATAGAGCATCTGATTCTGCACGGACAACATCAACTCCTGCTCCACGTCAACATTATTACCATTATTTTTGGACTGACTTACATAGTCCAGAACACGACGCGGTTGAACGGTACGATAGTCTTTGGGACGCCAATTCGGAATATGTCTCTCATTCGTCAAGGCAAGCTCCAAAACAGGCTTCTGCTTTTCGGATTCAAGGGCACGCTTCAATTCACTCTCAAAATTCACTTCAGAACGCTTGAAGTTTGGCACTTCCGCATTTGCTACATTATTCGCAATGACAGTCCGCCTCACTACACTGGCATCCATTGCACGATGGATGATATCCACAGTCTTCTCAAAATTAATCATTTTCTTACCATACCTCTATCCAAATATCGGCACATTTTAAAAATAATTTTATCATATTATGACGTTATACGCAAGGGGTTTTTTGAATCTCCATGGTGAACAAATAAATTTTAGGTGGTAATCTACAAAGCATAATAAAGCGGTAACGACAATAGCCATAGAAATCAAGTATCTCCATTGTCTAGCTTATATGACATAATCCAAAACGGGGGAAATACAAGGGTAAACAAAATTGCTGGTGTCCTCAATGCGGGTGTCAGTGTACAGTGGGCGTGAAATGACTTATCAATGATGCCTTTCCCGGGTCGTTGAGATGCCACAATCGTACTTGTCCGGAGAATTGGTATACGAAACATCAGTGTTGTATCGAAAAATCAGTATCACCGAAGTCTTAAAAGTCCTCAAATCAGGTAATATGAAATACATTCGAGAGAAAGCCGATATGATAGTCTTGAAATAACCGAGTTCTGAACATATGTGGTGGTGGAGAAGAAGTATAAGGTCTGGCTTATTTATGCATACCATCGGGAAAGCAGGGAAATCGTAGCGTATATATGAGGAAATAGGAATAGACTATGAGCGGGTAGCGACAGATGGTTGAGACAGCTTCGTTTCAGTATTCGGGGACAACACAAAGGAAATAAAGTTTACCCTGAAAGCGTTAACCGTGCGACCGATGCACGTTCTATGAGCTTTATGGGTGTAACAATACGGGACGTGGTTTCCTTACCTTCAAGATAGTCCATCATGGTATTAGCGGCGATTCTACCACGTTCTTCGGTATCCTGGTGGATTGTGGTCAGGGGCGGGGTGAGTATTCTGCTAAAAAACAAGTCGTCGAATCCAATAACTGAGACGTCTCCTGGGACATGGCGGTCACTCTGGATCAAACCGGCAATAAGACCAGCCGCGAGTATATCCGCGGTGGCAAAGACCGCAGTGATATCGGAACGCCTACTCAACATCCGCCCTACCTCCATACCATCTTCAACAGTAATATCCTGTTGGTACACGTTCTTGCTGTTGAAAGCGATGCCATTTCTTTCAAGACAGTCCTTGTATCCCCTAAAACGCTCCTTAATGACACCTTCCTCACCGTGAAAGAGTGGTGAGGCAAACACTATATTTCGGTGACCTTTTCTAACCAGATACTCTGTCGCCATAAAACCGCCATGGAAGTCGTCGATACCTACATTAAATACCTTCCCGTTCTTCACGTAGCTGTCCAGCAGTACCAGCGGCTTATCCATTTCAAGGAGTCTTTCGAAAAAAGCGTCGTTAAAAAGGCCTGTCAAAATAACGCCGTCGAGATTCCAGTTGTTAAAAAGAGAGAACAGCTCTTGTTCATCCGCGACTGTGCGAATCATCATATAATACCCACGTTCTTGGATAGCTTTTTCAATACTCCCAAGCAAAGCCCCATGAAACGGATCTTGCATGAAACTCACAGCTTGGGAACGAAACAAATGATTGATTACCCCAATAATCCGGGATGACTTATTCACCAGAGAACGCGCCGACAGATTCGGCGTATAATGGTTACGGGCTATGATGGCGTTAATACGGTTAATGGTCTCAGATGCCACACGAGAGTATCTTTTGTGAATTACATTTGATACTGTTGTAACACTGACCTTTGCTTCACGGGCGATGTCTTTAATGGTTGCCATACACTTACTCTATAGTATAAGCAAAAAAATTGCAATTACAAGAAAGGTTTGGCAACGACTCAAAAGCATCAGTCAGGCTTCGCCTATTTTACGACTTCCCACAGGGCATTGTTCGCATACGCCACTGTTCCCCGTCAGGCAGAGCCTGTTCTACGACCCAGTTTCATACCCGCTGGCATCCTATAGGGGCGAAAGGTTTATCTTAAAAGGAGAGTCTGCAAACAACGGACGGGACAGATGTTAATTTGTTCGTTATCGTGTAACTTGCAGACTCTTCTCTCTACTTTGCCTTGCGGTAAATTGCTTCCAAATCAGGAATATCTAGTGGATGGAACGAACCAAGCTTCCGTTTGCCAGAGAAGCTGCATCTAAAGGCGAGTTCCTTTATTTGTTCTTCGGTAAGGTCAACACCCAGCTCGTGGATCGATGTGGGCATATTGATTGACCTAAAGAATGCTTCCATGCTATCAATGGCGAAAAGGGCGGTCTTTTCTTCATTATTGCTTGAGACACCGAATACCTCCGCGCCAAGTTTCGCAAAACGAGAGGGCAGGGATTTATAAACGTAACGCGCCCATACCGCCCAGACTGCGGATAAGCCCGCTCCGTGCGCCACGTCAAACATTCCGCTTAACTCATGCTCTATCTGGTGTGTTGACCAATCTCCGCCACTTCCTCCGCATCCGGTGAGTCCATTATGAGAGAGACTCCCCGCCCACATGATCTCGGCCGCTGCATTATAGTCGTGAGGAATATCTTTAAGAATAAGAGCGTTTCGCATCACGGTTTTCATAAGAACGACTGCAATACTATCCGTAAGTTCGGAATCTACACGTTTAGGATCCAGCCACCGTTCTAATGTGTGCATAATGATATCCACACATCCGCATGCGACCTGATACACCGGCAGGGTGAATGTGAGTTCTGGATTCATTACCGCAAACTTGAGTCGACAGACCTTATTGACGTAACCGCGTTTGATACCCTCATCGTTGGTAATAACAGACGAGTCGCTCATTTCACTACCCGCGGCCGCTATAGTTAATACACAGCCGATAGGTAGACAGGCAGACGGGATACGCTTCTGCTCGTAGAAATCCCACACTTCGCCATCGTTTACCACACCGTAACCTATCGCCTTAGCCGAATCGATGACGCTCCCGCCGCCCACAGCGAGGATAAAGTCAATGCCTTCTCTTTTGCACAACGCTATGCCTTCGTGAATCTTCGAAAGACGCGGATTTGGCATAACCCCACCGAGCGAAACATAAGGCACGCCATTTTCGTCAAGAGATCTGTATACTCGGTCGAGCAAGCCTGATTCTACAGCACTCTTGCCTCCGTAATGTACAAGCGCCTTTTTGCATCCAAAAGACGCGGTTAATGCACCGACTTCGTTTTCGGTATCTTTCCCGAAAACGACTTGCGTCGGCGCATAATACTGAAAATTGTTCATAGTATCTTTATATTACAACAATACTGGTGTTATGGAAAGATATCGTTTTTTTCAAATTTAAAGTCGGTTCGGTTTGTATTTCATTGGCGAATGAAATACAAACGCCATTGAACCGCTACTATGTATAACTCGTCAAGTATATTGATATATTAAGGATAGTTGTTGTATAATAATCGAAAGAAAAGCATCATTCGATGGTTCTGGTGAACTACAGATACTTAACAATTAGACAGGGAGTGAAAAAGTGAAAATAGCGCTTTTCTTGAATAATCTAGACGAAGAATACCAGATTTCGGTGTATCGAGGCATTCAAGCGGAGACCAAAGCTCTAGGTATTGGTATGATTTGTGTACAGGATGAGATGTTCACCGCAAGTAAGGCATCTATTTTTTCTTCAGGAGACTTCATCGGGGTTGACGGTATTCTGATATTGTCGTCTGTATTTGTCCATAAAGATGATTTCGTGAATGATTTTGCCGAATTCTTCAAGAATCCCCAGAATAAGTTCGACTGTCCGGTGGTATCTATTGGACAACAACTACCGCATTTCCCTTCAATTATTGTGAAAAGCCGCGATTCTATGGAGAAACTCATGGAACACCTAATAGCGTTCCATAAATACAAGAAGTTTTTATTTATCGGAGGACCGAAGAATCATTATGATAATATCATACGGGAGTCCGTATTCAGGCAGACGATAGGGCTCGCGGGCTGTGAAGGAACTGTTATCAATGGGGAGTTCAACGCGATGTCCGGCGTCTCCATCATGCGAGACTATCTTTTATCTCACGTGGAACCGCCGGATGCGGTCGTGGCTGCCAGCGACACCATCGCTTTCGGGGTGCAGGAGGCGTTACATACATACGGAAAGACATGCGCGACCATTGGCTTTGACGATACAGTGAAAGCACAAATGGAGATTTCCAGTCTTACGACAGTGCGTCAGCCTTTCGGAGAAATGGGACAGCAGGCAGTCAGAACTCTGCGGGATATGATACTGGGAAAGGAAGTACCGAAAGTCGTCAGTATAGATTCTATGCTTGTCATCCGCTCCTCCTGCGGCTGTGAAAAGCGCCTCGAAGAAACAAAGCCTCTCATGCCGCGTCTTTTGGAGATGCAGTACAATGCTATCATATCCGAAGGCTTCTTCCTCAATGTGAGTTTTCTGGGAAAGAGTCTCATCACCGTGAACTCTTTAGAAGAAATCATCCCGCATCTCCAGTATTTTCTGACAGGCTTAAACATCGCAACATTTTACCTAGTTCTTTACCGAAAACCCGAAGCCGTGCCCGCGGAGCAAGGGATTCTAGTGTTTCAAAGAGTGAATGGCAAAGATTTCTTTGATTTTTCCCATCTCTCTCAAGTTAAAGGACAAAGTCAAAGTTCCGCGTCTAGTGAAAATGCCGTTTCCTTGAAGGATTTCTTTGATGCACACATCGTGCTGCGTGACGGAGAGACAGCCTTCGACAGCTGGGCTATCTACCATCTGCGGTCAGGTTCCGAGTATTTAGGTCTTATCGTCTATGGCGCTACGGATATGGTTCACTCACACGTATGTAGTGCAGCTGTTTTCATTGCAAACACAGTGAAGCGCCTGCAAATTGCAGAAACTGAGCAGGAAAGATTGAAAAAGTTAGAAGAGGAAGTGGCGTTTCGGACGCAAGACTTGGTGTCGACCCATAAGAAACTTGAGGAAGAGGCAAAACGCCGTCTTGAGATTGAAGCCGAAGTGCTTCGCATAAGCGAACTAGAGCGGCAACGGTTCAGCATGGACCTGCACGACGACATCTGCCAGCGGCTTGCAGGCATCTCCATGTTTTGCAAAGGCTTGGCGTCAGGTATAGGTGCGGAAGTACTTCTGCCGGAGCTCTCAGAAATGATTGATGAGACTTTGAGCAGAACCCGCCAGTATGCTCACGATTCTTTTCCTGTTGAACTGGGCGCTTTTGGTCTCAACGAGGCGCTTTCCTCGCTTTGCCACAGCGTTAATAAGCAAAGCGTGTGCCTTTGTTCCTATAAATGGATAGTTCCTATGTCGTCGCCCTTGACCCGCGATCAGGAACTGAACGTCTATCGCATCATTCAGGAAGCGCTCGCCAATGCTACCAAGCATTCAAAAGCAAGAAATGTGAGTGTAGAGGTGACTAAGGAAGAGAACTATGTTGTCGTGCGTGTACGGGACAACGGCATGGGAGACGCCCGTCTCAACTCTTTCGGCGAAGGATCTATCGGTACACTCGCCAAGTCGAATAATAATAAACGCCGTATCGGACTCGGCATCCGTTCTATGCAGTACCGCGCCCACCAGCTCGGCGCGGATTACCACATCGTATCGTCCGAAACAGGAACGCTCGTTGAAGTCAAAATACCGATGAAGGTATGACACAAGGAAGACTCGTTTCATAAAAAAAAGGGGAAGCCTTTCGGCTGGAAGCCTGGCAACTATGGTATAATATAGACGAAGAAACAAAGACTTGACGAAAACACCCGCATCAAAGCCGCAGACATAGTAAGCCATGAAAAGCATCCATTGCAGATGGTAAGATTGATTGACATTCAACTCAATAGTATCGTATAGTTACCCTATGAATGAAGCTATTTGTCCAAAGTGTAATGCCGATTGCATGAACGATTTATCCTATTATCAATTCAAGACCTGTTCCACATGCGGGTATCATTTCCGTATGGAGCCGCGTGAACGTATCGCCTACCTTACCGATGCGGGCGCTTTTACCGAATTTTCAGCGAACCTCCGTTCTTTGAATCCGATTGAGCTTGCCGGCTACGAGGAAAAACTCTCTGAAGCCGAAACCAAGGCGATGATGAAGGATGCGGCCATTACCGGTATGGGAGAAATTGACGGTAAGCCCGTGGTATTAGGACTTATGTCCTTCAACTTCATGGGCGGTTCCATGGGATCGGTCGTGGGAGAAAAAATAACCCGGGCGCTATTAAAAGGTGTAGACGAGAAACTGCCGGTCATCATCTATACGACTTCCGGTGGTGCGCGTATGCAGGAAGGCATCTTCAGCCTGATGCAAATGGTAAAAACATCGGCTGCGGCCGCGGAACTTGACAAGGCAGGCGTTCCATTCTTTGTAGTCGCCTGCGACCCAACCACTGGCGGTGTTACTGCGTCTTTCGCCATGCTTGCAGACGTAATTCTCGCCGAGCCGGGCGCGCTTATCGGTTTTGCAGGTCCCCGCGTTATCGAAGGCACCATTCGCCAAAGCCTGCCCCAAGGGTTCCAGCGCGCTGAATTCCAACTCGAAAAAGGGTTTGTTGATATCATCGTTCCTCGAAACGAACAGAAACGAGTCTTGTCAACATTGATAGACTTTCACAAGACCTGCACTCAGCCTTCGAAAACAAGGAGACACAATGTCTGATTTACAAGAAAAAATAACCGAATTAAAAAAGTTAATGAAGTCTACCGGCATTGATGCGGAAGAGGAACTACGCCTTCTTGAGGCAAAAATTATTGTCCAATTGGAGACAGAAAACACATGGAAGAGAGTAGAGCTTGCTCGTCATCCAGAGCGCCCCTATGCGCTTGATTATATCAACCGCATATTCGACAACTTCATCGAACTGCATGGAGACCGCTGTTTCGGGGATGACTCGTCTATCGTATGCGGAATCGGTACTCTGAACGGTAGACCTGTTACCGTACTGGCAAACCAGAAAGGACGTACATTAAAAGAGAACGTATTCCGCAATCACGGAATGGCAAATCCCGAGGGCTACCGTAAAGCCCTGCGCTTGGCGAAACAAGCGGAAAAATTCGGACGTCCCGTCGTTACCTTTGTCGATACCTCAGGCGCATATCCTGGTTTAGGCGCTGAAGAGCGCGGCATTGGGGAAGCAATCGCCCGTAACCTCCGCGAGTTCAGCCAGCTTAGAACACCCATCGTGTGCATCATCATCGGCGAAGGCGGTTCTGGAGGCGCATTAGGGCTATGTGTGGGCGATAAAATCTATATGCTTGAGAACGCGGTCTATTCAGTCATAAGCCCTGAAGGATGCGCTTCCATTCTCCTGCGGGATGCAGGACGCGCCAAAGACGCGGCCGCCATGCTCCGCATCACAAGCAATGATCTTTTATCCTTCAAAATCATCAATGGTATTATCAAGGAACCAGAAGGCGGCGCTCATACTAACCCGGACAAAGCCGCAGACCTCATAAAAGAGACGCTTGTCAAAGAATTAGACGAGCTCTGCTCCCGCAGTCCCGCGGTTCTGGTCCGCTATCGCAACCAGAAAATCCGTAAAGCCGGCAGGTGGGCTGAATCGCATTAAATAGCGGCTATCCCTTTTCTTTGAGCAAGGCGTCGTTATTCAAGACTTTGAACGAAATAGACTTAGGGGACGTTGCATAGCGCACCACGATACCCTCTTTGTCAAGTCCGCTTGGATACTTACCCTTCGCCTTCTCGAGCAATTCTTCCAGAGAATAGGCGAATTCCCCGCCGCGTTCCTCAAGCGGTACTATAGGCAGACCCAGGTCCATGCAGAACTTTACGGCGTCTTCATAGGGGAAATACTCTCCGGAGTCCCAATCCTGAACATCGAATACGTACCATTCATGTTCGGACAGGCGGAGCCTATTCTTCTGGATAGCGGGACCGCAGATCTCGCCGGTGAGCACGATATTTTTCTTGTAATGTGCGAGCTTTTCTTTAAGCCCGTATTTATAGACAGGACGCCAATAGAGAGCGTCTGCTTCTTCTTTTATTTCCTTATTTCTGCTACAGCATCCGATTTTGCCGTCGATATAATACACAATACCCGACGTCCCGTCCATTTTTGTAGTGATATAGTAAGGTTTGCCGCGAAGCGCTTCGATCAATTCAGGCGCGGACTGTATACGGATTTCGTCGGAAGCCGGAATCCCATACGGTCGGTCGCCGATGATAGTCCCGCCTGCGGAGGACGTTTCAGAAATGTACCACTTTTTCACGCCAAGCTTTTCCGTTACATCGTCTCCTTCGTTCAGACCTTCCAGCTCGGGGAAGGTCTGCAAAGGCAAGAGCAAACCCTGCGAAAGCTCTCCGCGCATTTTGGCGGTTTTTATGCGGAAACCCTGACCATTATCCACATTATCGCGGAATGAGGAAGAACGCAGAAACTCGTAACGCGGCTCCAAGGGCAGGAAACTGTCAACCTCGAAATATACACCCAAGTCTCCGACCTTGAATTCGCCTTTCTTGACGACGCATTTCCAGCCTAAAACATGAACAGACTCAAGAAAATCCGAATTGAGTATAGGCGTTACCGCCTTTACCTTTTGTATAGTAACTAACGAACGCATATTATTTATCCTCCATAATAAGGAATATAAGACATAAACGCCGCACCGTCAACAGGCGAAGCCGCAAGTCGTAACCGAGAGATGCTGAAGTCATAACCGAGAGATGCGGGAGTCATAGCCGAGAGATGCGCAAGTCATAGCCGAGAGATGCGGGAGTCGTAACCGAGAGATGCGGGAGTCGTAACCGAGAGATGCGGGAGTCGTAACCGAGAGATGCGGTAGTCGTAACCGAGAGATGCTGAAGTCGTAACCGAGAGATGCGGGAGTCATAACCGAGAGATGCTGAAGTCGTAACCACGAGATGCGGGAGTCGTAACCACGAGATGCTGAAGTCGTAACCGAGAGATGCGCAAGTCGTAACCACGAGATGCGGGAGTCGTAACCGAGAGATGCGGGAGTCATAGCCGAGAGATGCGCAAGTCGTAACCGAGAGATGCGCAAGTCGTAACCGAGAGATGCGGGAGTCATAGCCGAGAGATGCGCAAGTCGTAGCCGAGAGATGCGGGAGTCATAACCGAGAAATGCGGGAGTCGTAACCGAGAGATGCTGAAGCCTGACGGGGACAGACACGTTTACTTATTACGCCTCGTGCGAAGTTGTTTAACAGGCGAAGCCTGTGTCTGGCGCCACAGACTTCGTATCAATGCCGTCTTGACGGGGATAGCGTTTCAAGCAACACCCTGTGTGAAGTCGTCTAAAAAAACAGCGCCGACAGGACGGATGAAAAGCTTTGTTACCGAACCTGCGCCGAAAACGCCCTCCATGAACGCCTGGTATTCTGGGAAAATCTCCGTGCGGATGTACGCCTGTATAGCTCCGGCAAAGCCCCCGCCGTGAACACGGTATACACTCCCGCTCCCCGCGGTGAATTCTCCGGTGAGCGCAAGCGCAAGCGCAACGTTCTGCTCGCGCGGGTCTGCCGCCGCATCGACGTTTTGCAACAGCTCCCACGACGAGCCGCCTGAACCCCGCACAACGTCAAACAGTGCAGATATAGGTGCGCCCTGCCGTAGCAAGTCTCGCATTTCCACAACCCGTTGATTTTCATTGAAAAAATGCATGGTGCGCAAAAGCGCCCTGTCTCCGCACTTTGCACGTATCGCGGCGGCCGCGGTAAGCACGTCCTTTCTTTTGACCTCCGCCAGACAAGATTTCCCAAAGAAAGCCGCGACAGACTTCATCTCAGACGGAATCGCCGCGTAATGCGGGGTCAAGTCCGCATGAGAACTGCCTGTGTCCGCCACACAAAGCGTGTAACCGCTTTCTTCAAGATTAAGCGTGAAAATTTCGGTCTCGACCGGAGACATACCAAAATCCATGAATACCGCACCGCCGATAGCGGACGCGGCTTGGTCCATCAAGCCGCACGGTTTACCAAAATAGACATTCTCCGCCTTTTGCGCGATTCTCGCGAGCTCAAGCGGAGGAGTCTTGCCGCTACTGTTCAACACGTCGTATATCTTGGACAAAAGAACCTCGACGGCCGCAGAGGACGACAGCCCAGAACCTTTAAGTACCGTCGAGTCCGCGCACACATTGAAACCTTGAACCGCTGCGCCCATTCGGTTGAACTCTGCGGACACGCCCCGAATAAGCGACTCGGTTGTACCATATTCAGACGCTCTTGGAGAAAGGTCGGAAAGGTCAACAATCGCGTCAGGGAAGCCTGTCGACCGAAAAACAACCGTCTTGTCCATCCGCGGGCAGGCGATTCCAACCACATCCAACTGTACAGACGCGGCGACTACCTTGCCCAAGTTATGATCAGTATGGTTGCCGCAAAGCTCGGTCCTGCCAGGCGCGGAAAAGACGCGCATATCACCCGCGCCGCCTTCCATAGCCGCAAGCCCGTCTGCAAGCGCCGCATAGCGGCGGGGCGCGTCCTGCGCTCCGCTCTTACCGTAAAGTCTTTGGAATAACTCCGCCGCGACTGCGGATTCAAAGGTCTCTTTTAGTTTTTCATAGGTCATCTTTATTTTCTCTTTCTTTTCGCTGTAATCCCCACCGTGCAGAATGGAGGGAAATTCCGCCGCTATCGGTGGATGACGGCTGACTTGTCTCATGTATGCCTCTTTTTATCAGCAGATTGTTCCATGTTCAAACCTCGCGTTTTCACCCGCGTCTTTGAATAGCCGAACATCAGCAGGCTTCCCAGTACCAGAACCACCAGAGAATTCAGACCGCCTGCAACAAGCCCCTGTAGGAATGGCGTATCCAGCGATTCTCGGTAGATAATAACGTCCAGCACCGGCGCGATTCCCCCCCATGCGATAGCGTTTGCGGCTATTTGAACACCATTAAAAAGAAGGAAGGATCTCACATCAAATATGCCCTCGTCTACTCTATAGCGCTTCCATGAAAGACCGGACAAAAGCCCGTAGAATGCGTCCGCAATAATCCAGCTCCACCAGAGACTGCCCCACGAGAGATCAGTCAAGGTATGCCCGATAAAGGCGATGAAGAAACCGGCTATAGGACCAAAAAGAACGGCCAAGACCGAGACGACAGCAGGCGCGGGATTGAAGGTTGTATCTGGTATGCCCGAAGGAATCGCCGCGAACCGCATAAGCGTAAACATAACCGCCGAACCGAGCACGATTACCGCAGCCGTTTTAGCGGAAAACAGTTTCTTGTTTTCCATAAAAATGTCTTCCATAAAAAAACTCCTCATTGAGACTGTATCGCAATCAGGGAAAATATACAAGATTATCTGCCGTCGGCGGTCCCATTTCTTGTTCTTCTGATGGGAGGGGGGCGCACTTTCCAAAGCACAGTCGGCGGACCCAGGACTTTCCTGCCGCGCCCCCCCTGCGCGGGAGCCGCATTACGTCTCCCGCGACCCCCCCAACCACATACTTAAGATGGCGCCAGACACAGGCTTCGCCTGTTTTAGGACTTCGCACGAGGCGTTGTTTGAAAAAGGTGTGCCGCGGTCCTCCGTCAAGATGGAGGGCACGGCGGTCGGGTGCCAGACACTTTCAGGTAAGACACAAACGGGGTAGGCGAGAGGACAAAATCTGTAAAGATTTTCTTTGTTGAAGGGCTTGTTGCTTAATATGATTCATGTTATACTGTTTTATACGAAAATGTTTCTATAGTGGTCTAGAGAGAACTGAGCTGTCCATGAAGGAATGAGTTTAGTCCGAAAGGGAATAACCTTTATAAATAAATATTTATTTAAGGAGAATATATGATAACGTTAAAAGACGTTTCTAAAATTTATCCGATGGGTAAAATGTCAGTCGATGCTCTTAAAGGCGTTAATCTTGAATTTCAAAAAGGCGGTTTTGTCGCCGTAGCTGGACCGTCAGGTTCCGGTAAGACGACTCTTATGAATATAATCGGGCTTATCGACGCTCCTACTCAGGGCGATGTCTTTATCGGTGGTTGTGAAACAAGGACGTTTAACAGACGCGATCTTACACGGTTCAGACGGGAATATATCGGCTTTATCTTTCAATCGTTCAATCTTCTGCCTGTTCTCAATGTGTTTGAAAATGTGGAATTGCCTCTTGTTCTTAATAAGAGTACGATTTCAAAAGCGGAACGCAAGGAGCGCGTGGGGCATATTCTGAAGCTGGTGGAACTCACGGACAGAAGCGACCATCTACCGATGGAACTTTCAGGGGGACAACAGCAGAGGGTCGCTATAGCACGGGCTTTGGTAACGACTCCAAAGATTGTGCTTGCAGATGAGCCGACTGCTAATCTGGACTCTGTAACGGGGGAGAAAATTCTTAAATTGATGAAGGATATAAATCGCCATCAGGGGACGACGTTTATATTTTCTACCCATGACCCGGATATTTGGGCTATGGCAAACCATGTCATTTTCCTGCGCGACGGTACGGTAGAATCGGAGGAACACCGGTGATAGAACAACTCATCTTGCGCAACGTTTGGCGAAACAGAAAAAGTAGTCTTATCATTCTATTGCTCATTCTTATCATAACTTTCGTGTTCTTCATCGGCAACAGTATCATCAATAGAACGGTGCAGGGACTGCGCGAGGTCTATATCAACGGCATTACCGGCGACGTGGTGATTGAAAAAGCCGAAGATGTCACAATGAACCTCTTCGGCGCGAATATAGCAGTCGTCGATGAATTCTTTACTATTCCCAGCGTACCTGCATATGACAAAATAGTCGATATTCTCGCAAATGACTCTCGTATTGTCGGCTTTACTAGTCAGGTTTCGAGTAAGGCGTTTCTGGATCTGGAAAATTACCGGGAGCCGGTCCTGATTTGCGGCATCTCGGCGGATACTTATTTCCGTCTGTTCTCGTCTATAGAGCTGGTTCGCGGCGAATTTTTAAAAGACGGCGAATTGGGCGTCATGATTTCTATGGAAAAGGCTCGCTCTATTGAAAAAACGATTGGCAGATTCCCCGAAATAGGCACGGAGATTCTTCTTACGTCAGGCGGCGCTATCGGATTCAGAATACGGGAAGCACCGCTTGTTGGTATATTCCAATACAAAAACGCGGGACAATTTATGAACGAAATCATTATCACCGACCCGCGAACTGCACGTGCGCTTTCTACTATTCAAACCGCAGTCTCCGATGTGAAAACTTCTCAGCAAGCTGCAACGATTCTAGAAACTATGGATATAGACACCCTCTTCGGAGAGGACGCCACATTGCTTCAAACTGAACCGGAAACAAGCATCGAAATATCGCCCGATACGGTCCAGTCTCTTTTAAGAGTCGATGCAAACTCTACCCAAACAGAATATTCAGACGAAGGCTGGAATTTTCTTATAGTGCGTCTTAAAAAAAACGTCTCTGCGCCGCGATTCATCGCCAGGTTGAATCGTAAGATAGCAGAATACGGGGCTGTAGCGATTGATTGGCAGACCGCGGCGGGCGAGTCGGCTGCAACGCTCATCATCATTCAGACGCTTTTTAATAGCGGACTGACCTTGGTCATCATCGTGGGAGTCATGGCGATTATCAATATACTCCTCATTTCTGTATTCAAACGTAAACGTGAAATAGGCACCCTCCGCTCTATAGGAGCTTCGGATGGAAATATCCGCAATCTTATTTTGGGCGAAAATCTCGCGTTATCCTGCATCGCGGGGTTCTTGGGTGTATTCATCGGCATTCTTATACTAACTAGTATAAATAATATGCATATAAGTATACCGAATCGACTTTTGGCGTCTCTTTTGGGCGGTCAAACGTTGGCTATTGGCATATCTCTGCAAAGCGCAACAGCTTCTTTCGTTCTTGCCGTAGTAGTGGGGTTTACCGCTTCCTTATATCCAGTCGAAGCGGCCGTTCATATCAAGCCAGCCGATGCGTTGCGTGATAAATAGGAGGTAAGGGAGAGTGAGGAAGAATAAGGTGTTATTAGAGGGGCTTATCGGCTTCAAACTTCGCCTGCTAATAAATGCCTGGTTTTCAACTCTTCAAAAAATATGAAAATATTAACGCTTTTTCAAATCGCTTTAAAATATCTTCTCCGCTATCGGCAGAGGTATTTCTTTCTTTTCTTGGCTCTGGTTTTTGGATTTGGTGTTATAACCGCCATAACATCGCTCAAAGAGGGTATGATAGAAATGCTTTATCAGACCGCACAGGCGCATTACGCGGGAGACGTTATGGTGTTGGGTTATGACAATGCTTCTGTCGGGCAAACGCTTCACTTGCGGAAGTCGGATGCCGACGCGGTATTTGAAGCTATTCAAGAAATGCAGCTTCAACCTGACCGCATCATCGTCCGCTCTAACTTTATGAATAATGCTTCTCTCTACTTCAGTGGACGGGTCGTCCACCTTAAATACGTTACCGGCGTTGATTGGGACGACGAATCTGCTTATTTTAACAGGATTAATTGGAGTGCAAAACCAGAACGACTGGAGGAAGATAGTATACTTATTTCATCGCCTACGGCGAAACAACTCGGAATCGGACTAGGCGACAGCCTTGTTTTAGAGGTATACGATTACTGGGGACAGCGAAATACGGGTTCATTCACGATTGCGGGCGTTATCGACGACAAGAGTATATTCGGCTATTTCAAATCCTATATCGCAAAAGACGCGCTCAACCGTCTGGTCGGATTCGACGACGGAGACTGCTCCATGATTGGGCTTTTCTTTAAAGACCGCAAGAACATCGCGCAGAAACAGGCTCTTCTCCAGACGGTGCTTGAACGTCGTATAAACATGGGGCCTATTCTGCGTAACCGAGATGATTTTGCCACGGAAACTGCGGCATCTTTCACGGAACTACGAGCTTTCGTGCTTACCCTTGGAGTCTATCTATCGGAATTGTCCGACTTGCTGAACGCGATGAATGTTCTCTCCTATTTGCTTTTCCTGATGATGCTCGTCATCATCTTTGTGAGCGCCTTCGTTACCTACCGATTGATACTTTATGAGCGTACCAAAGAATTGGGAACCATGCGCATTATCGGTTTTCAAGAAGAAGACATCGCTGGGGTCCTGGTGATGGAAGCCGCGTGTCTCGCCATTGTCTCGGTCTTCGTGGGTTTTTTCCTTTCCCTGCTATTGGTCAGGTTGTTCTCTTTCCTGCCTTTCACGCAAATCCCCAGTTTTGAGATTTTTATGAAAGACGGGGAGCTATTCGCTCTATTCAATCCGCGAACTGTGCTATTCAACGCTTTCGCTGTGTTCTGTGTACTGCTGCCTGCTCTGGGGACGCCTGCTCATTTCTTATCAAAGGAAACGCCTGCACAGATGTTACGAAGTGAATAGTTTTTTCGCTTTGACCATACATACCATTTGTAGAGATTGATAACTCCCATGCCTCTAGGTGTGGATTTTCACAATGATTCTCTATAAAAAGAACTACTCTTGATCGAGCCGTCTATTCTTTACTGGATACGGTTTGTGTTTCATTAAATTCTTAAAATTTGTATAAAAAGTAGAATTCTTTTTACAAAGGTATTATATTCTAATGTAATGACTGATATGAAGTGTAAATTAGGGATAATATTTATATTACTTTATGGAGGAGGGCTTTTTGCGATCTCCGATACAGAGCTTCTGAAGAATGCAGACGCATTGGTAAGTTATTACGGCACTGATTTTTCCGCCGAGTATACTATTGTGCAGACCAAACCTGGAGAGAGCAGTTCTACGACGATAGCCGCGGTCTTTCGTCGAGACTCTCAAGAAACTTATGTGATGATTATCCTACAGCCTAGCATCATTAGAGGCCAGGGCTATCTGAAGCAGAGTAAGACCTTATGGTTTTACGACCCTGAAAGTAAACGTTTCAACACGACGAGCAGTAGTGATAGGTTCCGCAATACTAATGCAAGAAATTCAGACTTCACCCGTTCAACCCTGTCAGAAGATTACAGGGTTGTCTCCGGGCAGGATGTCATGCTGGGAAAATTCAAGTGCAGACTATTGGACATGGAAGCTGTCGCTAAAGGACTTGAATACCCCATAATGAAAATCTGGATAAGCGAGGATGGACTTGTTCGTAAGACCGAAGATTACAGTCTTGAACGGAGGCTTCTGCGGACATCCGCAGTGGTGGACTATTACCAGATGGGGGGGCGTTTTGTTCCAAAACAAGTACTCTTTGTCGAAGAGCTTCTTGGTGCAACCGTTAACAATGTCTTCATAAAAGAAAAGACGTTGGTAACGGTTGGTACGCCCAAATTTGACAAGGTTGCGGACTCCGTGTACTCGAAAACTTTCTTGGAGAACGTAAATCAGTGAGCATTCCGCGTCGCGAGTGTGACGATAGCAAATTTTTTTTTAGAAGGTTCTACTCGCTTTTATGCATTGCGTTATCGAGTACCATTTTTGTTTATTTGGTACACGGGCAAGAGTTGTACGAAGATAGTATATTGATGGAGGGTAATATTGATATAGATTCTCTGTTTGGGGAACCACATGAGTCGGTGGATGTTCAAAGGCCATCCACACCTGTTCGTTCCGGTTTATTAGCTGTTGGAGAATTGACAGAGGGTAATATTGATATAGATTCTCTGTTTGGAGAATCGCCTGAGTCAGCGGCTTCGGCACCAAAAGCGGTGGAGAATACGCCGCCTAAAGAGCCGCCCAAACAGCCGTCTATCATCGCAGTGATGAAGAGGAAAGGCTTTACTATGAAAACCGGTTACAGTTTTTCGTTCGGTTCCTCAACGGGGTGGGAGGAATCACCATGGTTTTGGGGAGAAGAATATCAAGATAAGGATACGACAACTAAAAAGGTTAATGCGCCTCATACAACTACAGCCGATTTGTATTACACTTATCCTGGGGTTATTATGACCGCATCACTGGACTTCACCTATCAGATTTCAAACGAGCTGAAGGTAACGAGCGCTTTTTCGTACTCGTTTCCAAGATTCACGTTTACCGTAGGCGACTTTTATTTTGATTATACGATCAAGAATAAAGTATTCTTTCGTGCGGGGCGTTTTACTTATAAATGGGGTGTTTCGACTAATTACCCTTACACCGACTTGTTGGCGCGTTTTCAGTCGCCTTCATGGTTTACAGAGCATACCTATAACAGAGCCACGAATCCATCCGGGGATTATTTTGGCTCCACGGCTGGTAAAAACGACATTTATAAGGCACGGGTAGACATTCCCATAGGTATAGGCGGGATACAAGCAATGATACGACTAAGAGATGACTTTTTTAACGAGCAGAATAAACGAAATGAACTGATCGCCTATGGCGGCAAGTACAACCTTGCCTTCAAATGGGCGGATATCAATATTGGCGCGCTATATCAGGCAATTCTTCCTCTGCGTAGCTTTCTTTCCTTAAAAAGCACTATAAAGGACACGGAAGTCTATGCGGAGGCAATGATGTCTGCTCGGTACAAAAATTGGGATTATTGGACTTTGTCTTGGAATTTCGGCTTGTATCAGGACTTCTTTAAAAAAAAGCTTAGAGTAAATGGGGAAATCTATTACAATGGTGAAAAAGACGCTTTTTGGGTGAGGGAGGCTGACCTAGAGAGAGGTAACTTGGAAGAGGAAAATTCACCTCTTATAGAAGGGTTTAATTATATGGTGAATATCGTCTACAAACCGGGGTGGCACTCTTTGAATCTGGGGGTTAGAGCCGCTTATGCGATAGCTGAAAACACTGGAATGGTGGTGCCGGG
Source organism: Treponema sp. (assembly GCA_031255285.1). Classification (GTDB taxonomy): domain Bacteria; phylum Spirochaetota; class Spirochaetia; order Treponematales; family Breznakiellaceae; genus JAIRKH01. The sequence continues at coordinate 32,902 of JAIRSU010000124.1, forward strand.
AGTAAAATTTTCACCGTCTACAGGCGTTACCGTTTCGCTCGCGGTTCCATTTGCTTTCGGAAGCCGTCATGGGACGTATTATAGAGGTATGTCTAGTGACTATAAGACATACAACAGACCTTTTAGCATTGTTCTGGGAGTGTCCATTGATGGTAGTTACAGTTGGGGAAAGTATGATTAATTTCTTTGATCCCCCCCCCCCCGTAGAATTCTTTGTGATAATAGGAAAGGGGGACGGGGAGGCGTTGTTTGAGGGAATCCCGGATTGTCCGGTTATTTTTTATTTTTTACAAGCGCCGCAAGAGCGTACTAGAGAGCGTTCTCTAAACGGTTTCCCTTATTTGGGTGGTGGCGTAACTATAGAGGAGTAGGCATGAAAACGACAGCCGTCATAATGGCAGGAGGCAGAGGAGAGCGTTTTTGGCCCACGAGCAGAGAGAAATGTCCGAAACAGTTTCATTCACTCACAGCAGATGGGAAAACGTTGCTCCAACTGACAAAAGAAAGAATAGTTGATATTGTACAGACTGAAGACATCTTTGTGGTAACGAATAAGAAATATGCGGATTTGGTACGCGAGCAATTGCCGGATGTACCGGTTGAAAACATACTTGCCGAGCCTGTAGATCGCAATACCGCACCGTGTGTTGGGTTTGCCGCAAGCGTGATAGAGAAAAAGTATGGCGACGCGGTGATGATAGCGCTCCCAGCCGATCATCTTATAAAGTCAAGTACCTTGTTTTGTGATTCGTTAAAAGACGCTATTGATACTGCGGAAACAAGAGATGCGCTCGTTACCATAGGCATCATGCCTGTGTATCCTGAAACAGGGTACGGGTATATCCATTTCAGTAAGAACGGTGGCAATATCTACAAAGTATTGAAATTCATCGAAAAACCAGATTTTGATAAAGCAAAAGAATATTTCGATTCAGGCGAGTATTTGTGGAACAGCGGTATGTTCGTATGGAAGGCATCGGTCATCTTAAACGAAATGCAGAAATTGATGCCCAGCTTGATAGAAGGGCTTGAAAAAATAAAATACTGTTACCAAACAGAAGCTTTTGATAATATTCTTGAAGCTGTTTATCCGAGTTTTAAGCCACAATCCATAGATTATGGTGTCATGGAGAAAATAACGAGTTTGAACAGGGTTTACACCATACCGGGAAGTTTCGGATGGAACGACGTGGGAAGCTGGCTTGCCTTAGAACGGGTTCGTCCCATAGACAAGAACAATAACGCATTACAAGGAAACGTAGTCAACATAGACTGCCGCGACGTACTGGTCCGTGGAAGCGAAAAACGTCTGATTGCTCTTGTGGGTTTAGAGGGTATCGTAGTTGTAGATACAGATGACGCTCTGCTGGTTTGTAACAAAGAAAACACGCAAGATGTTAAAAAAGTCGTCGAGTTCTTGAAAACGTATGACAAGAAGGAATATTTATGAATATTGCCTTTAATATCCAGCCGTTACTGTCCGATACAAAAACAGGAGTTGGGTACGCGGAAGAACACCTTGTTAAAGCGTTGATAGCTCAAAATGCTTCCGATACGTTCTTTCTTGAATTTTTTAGTCAATTTGAAAAAAATGTGGAGAAAGTCAACTTTTACCTCAAGGAAAATGTAAGAACAAGTATTTGTAGTTTTTTTTATTGGGAGCTTTATCGATTGATATCCGCCTTGTTTCCCTTACCGTACTGGTGGTTTTTTAGAACAAAAGCAGATGTCGCTCATTTTTTTAACTTCATCGTTCCCCCCGGCGTGAAAGGCAAAAAAATCGTTACTATACACGATCTCGCATTTAGACGTTTTCCGGAAACGGTGCGGGCGAAGACGAAGTATATGCTTAAGTGGGGTCTGGCGAAAGCCATAAAAAGAGCTGACAGAATCATAGCGGTTTCCGAATGGACGAAACGAGAAATTTTACGATTTTATCGCTATCCAGCAGAAAGAATCGATGTTGTTTACAATGGAGTCGATCCATGTGTCTACCGTACCATGCTTGACCCTATGGATATAGAACGTGTGCGTAAACGGCGGTGTATTCCGGAGAGCTATATTCTCTATCTGGGAACTATTGAACCGCGGAAGAATCTGGAGCGCCTTATCAAAGCATACAGTCTATTGAAGAGCAAACACCCTGATTCACCTGCCCTAGTACTTGCAGGTAAGAAAGGCTGGTGTTACGAGCGTATTATCCAAGCATATGAGGAAAGTGCGGCGCGTGAAAGTATCATTTGGATAGGCTATGTTGCAGAGGAAGAGAAACCGTTTCTGCTTGCCGGAGCCATATTTTTTTGTTTTCCTTCGCTTTATGAAGGCTTTGGAATGCCGATTCTAGAAGCTTTCGCCTGCGGAACACCTGTCTTGACCGCAAATAACTCTTCGCTCGCAGAGATCGCCGGAGACGCTGCTTTTTTTGTAGATGCCTTGTCAATACAAGATATATGCGATAAACTAGAACAAATGTATATCAATGTAGACGTTCGGGCAAATTTGCGCCAGAAAGGTTTAGAGCGAGTAAAACAATTCTCTTGGGAGAAGTCCGCCGAAAAGCTTCATAGTATATATGAGACGGTACTTAAAGAAGAGGTAAGTTATGGATGATAAGATAAAAGTACTTCAAGTGAATAAATTTTACGCACCGTGGGTAGGAGGAGTAGAACGAGTAGTTCAAGATATAGCGGAAGCCTTAAGCGGCAAGGCTGACATGAGAACACTTGTTTGTCAGCCCAAAGGGAAAGGTATAACAGAAGTATACAACGGGGTATCTGTAACCCGTGTGTCGAGTTTTGGAATCTTGTACTCTATGCCCATATCTCTTGATTTTTTTTGGAAACTCAGAAAAATGTCTAAAGATGCCGACATTCTCCAGTTCCATAGTCCATTTCCCTTGAGTGACTTTGCATATCTTTTATCTGGTTACAAGGGAAGGGTGGTCATCTGGTGGCACAGTGACATAATCAACCAGCAGTTTTTGGCGAAATTAATTAAGCCGATTAGCCGCTTGTTCCTTAAACGAGCGGATTTAATCATCGTAGCGACGAAGAATCATATTGAAAGTTCCGATCTTCTGAAGCCGTTCGCCTCAAAATGTAAAATTATTCCGTTTGGCTTGAAGTTTCCTGATTTCGAACACATCGGTGTGGTGAATTTCTTAACAGGGAAGCTCGCGAACCCCGGTAGCAAGAAACTGCTCTTTGTTGGTCGGGTCGTATACTACAAGGGCGTAGATGTTCTCATCAACGCGATGAGCAAGGTAAACGGTGCGGAGCTTTTTATCGCTGGGAGCGGCGTACTGGAAAGCGATTATAAAATGCTCGCTGAAAAGAACGGTGTGATAGATAAGGTGCATTTCTTGGGGTACTTGTCGTTTGAGATGTTGAAATCCGCGTACAAAGACTGTGATATTTTCGTATTCCCGTCTATTGCGAATATCGAGGCTTTCGGCATCGCGCAGATGGAGGCGATGTTTTACGGCAAACCAGTGGTGAACACCGACTTACCGACTGGCGTACCGATAGTAAGCCTGCACGGAGAAACTGGATTCACAGTAAAGCCCGGCGACCCTGGCGTGCTTGCGTCTGCGATTCAGCGTTTAGTAGACGACGAGGCGCTCCGTCTGCAATTCGGGGAGAATGCTGCGAAACGTGTGAGAGAAAATTTTGATATCGAGAAGATGATTGACAGTCTATACGCTGAATATGAGAAACTAATACAAAGATAGGAGAAATTGGTAAAATGGATTATTTAATAGTGGGGGCGGGCTTATTCGGTGCTGTCTTCGCCCATTCCATCCGTGCGCGGGGAAAGTCATGTTTAGTTATAGATAAACGTCCGCATATCGCAGGGAATATCTACACTCAAATAGTGGACCGTGTCAATGTCCACAAATACGGTGCTCATATTTTTCATACCGGAGACAAGACTGTATGGAGTTACATCAACCAATTTGCGGAATTTAACAACTTTGTGAATTCGCCCATTGCGGTCTACCATGAAGAATTATTTAATTTGCCATTCAACATGAACACGTTCAACAAGCTATGGGGAGTTAAGACACCCACAGAGGCGAAGGCAGTTATAAAGAAACAGAGAGAAGAAGTAAATGCCGCGGAGCCGCGCAATCTTGAAGAACAAGCGCTTTCCCTCGTGGGGCGAGATATTTACGAAAAACTAATCAAAGGCTATACGGAAAAACAATGGGGAAAGCCGTGTACGGAATTGCCCGCCTTCATCATAAGACGAGTGCCTCTGCGATGGACGTTTGATAATAATTATTTTAACGACCCATATCAAGGAATACCGATAGGAGGATATACTCCCATTATTGAGAAGATGCTTGACGAGTGTGAAGTCAAACTGAACGTTGATTATTTTGACTTCATAAAGAAAAACAAAGGTGTCGCAAATAAAACTATATTTAGCGGCGCAATAGACGAATTTTTTGGGTATGAGTTCGGTGAATTAGAGTATCGTTCTTTAAGATTCGAATCCGAGATGCTTGATATCGACAACTATCAAGGCGTTGCAGTGGTCAATTACACTGACAAAGAGACGCCATGGACGCGCATCATTGAGCATAAACACTTCGAATTCGGTGGGCAATCCTCGACGGTTATTACCCGTGAATACCCTGCCGAGTGGAGGCGGGGACTTGAGCCGTATTACCCTGTCAACGACGAAAGAAATAGCGTTCTGTATCAGAAATATAGAGCGTTAGCCGACGAGAGGGACGACGTTGTTTTCGGCGGCAGACTAGGACGATACGCGTATCTTGATATGGATAAAATTATAGCGTCCGCGCTTAAAGCGGCCGCGGAGGAGGAATTATGATTTTGATGGATAAAATAAAACAATACCGTTTTTTATTTGCGGAGTTAGTTAAGCGGGATTTCAGTGCGAAGTACAAAAGTACTTTCCTGGGGATGATATGGAGTATGATAATGCCGTTGGTAGAATTAGCGATAATGTACTTTATCTTCGGGTATCTCTTCGGCAGAACAATACACTTCACCGTATTTATATTTTGCGGACGTATGGTATATTCATTTTTCAACGAATCCACAACGTCTGGTATGCACTCGCTTTTAAGCAACGTGGGCATCTTTTCCCAGTTAAACGTTCCAAAATATATCTTCTTATTGTCGAAAAACGTATCTTCGCTTATCAATTTCGGGTTAGAGTTAATAATCTTCTTTATATTCATCGCCTTGGACAAGCTACCGTTTACGGGGAAATTCTTTTTTTTGTTGTACCCCATCGGTTGCTTAATCCTTTTCAATTTAGGCGTAGGACTGATACTATCAGCACTCTACATATTTTTCCGGGATATGACGTATCTCTACGGTATATTCACCCATGTCTTGATGTTTTTCTCGGCTATTTTCTACGAGGTAGACAGATTTCCTGAAAGCCTACAGAGTATATTTTTATTCAACCCCATCTACATCTATATAAAATATTTCAGGAGTATTGTGATAGACTCGCAAATTCCGAGTCTCGGACTGCACCTCGCTGGACTAGGATACGCGCTTGTTTTCCTACTCTTGGGAATGTTTATGTATAAAAAATACAATTACAAATTCTTATATTACATTTAGGAGAAAAAAATGATAGAAGTAAACGACGTTTCTATTCGTTACATAGTCGGTGATTTTAAAGATATTGGGATAAAAGAGTTTATAATGAAGAAGCTTACTGGCGACTATCACGTACATGAATTTTGGGCTGTAGATGGCGTATCTTTTTCTTTACAGAAAGGAGAGCTCCTCGGTATAATCGGGAGAAACGGAGCGGGAAAGTCTACCCTGCTCAAGGCTATTTCGCAAATCATGATACCAACGAAAGGGACTATTAAAGTAGAAGGAAAGGTAGTCCCCCTGTTCGGCTTTGGGACTGGGCTTATCGGTGACTTGACGGTGCGGGACAACATATTCCTACGCGGAGCCCTGCTTGGATATTCTCGGGAGTTTATCAACGAAAAATACCCGGAAATTCTTGATTTTTCGGAACTCGGTCCTTTTGAATACCGCCGTGTCAAACACCTATCGTCGGGCATGGTCGGGCGGCTTGCGTTCTCTATATCCTGCTTTATTGAGCCTGAGATACTAATTCTGGACGAAGTATTTGCGTCTGGGGACGGTGCATTCGGTGTGAAAAGCGAAAAGAAGATGATGGAAATCATTAACAGCGGTATAACAGTCATACTCGTTACCCATTCAACCGGCAGAGCTCGGAATATATGCACAAAAGCTCTGTGGCTCGACCGTGGTAAGCAAGTTGCTTTTGGCGATCCAGCCGAAGTATGCACCCAGTATGAAGAATTTCTGAAAAGCAAATAACCACGTTATCACAAACCGCGAGCCGTTTACTAGATTTACCGTAGAGCCCCATACCTTTTAGGCATGGGGCTTTGTTGATTTATACGGCTTATGTTTGAAACCCACTAAAGGAAAAAGATGCTGACGCTTCAAGAAATTCAGTTCCCTCCAGTCGGAGATGCTTATAATGATATGTATATACGCGGCGGTATTAAGAATCGCCGTCTAGACTCTGCGGAGAAGCTTCTCTTTGCGCCGCAAGGCGAAACCATTACTTTTGACACATATTTCAACTCGTTTTCTTATGAAAAATGGCGGAGGTACACGGTTTTGGAGACTGTTTTGGTAGAACTGCGCCTACGCGGGACCTTTGAGGTTGCACTTATCCAGTGGGTATTAGGCGAGAAACCTGAGCGGTTTGTTTTGCATGGAGAGAAGGTTCAAGCCGGCGCGTTTACCAAGAAAGTTTTTACCTTTGAGCCGCTCTACGAGCAGGGAATCCTTGCGTTTGAACTGAAAGCCCTGTCTGAAGATGCGGTTTTCTGCGGTGGCGCGTACATAACAGAAGAAGCCGCCGCGCGTGAGGTGAACATAGCGTTTTGTATCTGTACGTTTCGACGGGAAGCATTCATCAAGCGGACTCTTGCAGAGTTGGAGAGCCTACAGGCAGGCGTTTTGAAGGACCACTGGCGGTGTTATGTAGCGGATAACGGTCAGACACTGGATGTGGAGGTGCTTTCCGGTGAGAGGGTGCGAATTTTGCCGAACAGGAACGGAGGCGGTTCCGCGGGATTCACTCGCGCTATGCTTGCGGCGCTTGATGAACGGGAGAGTCGCGGGTTGACTCATTGCCTGCTCATGGACGACGACGTAGTCTTCACCCATTATGCGGTTGAGCGCATGAGCGTGTTTCTGCGCCTGCTCAAGGAAGAATACCATGATGCGATATTCGGCGGTGCAATGCTCTTGCTCGATAAGCCTGACGTCCAGTGGGAATCAGGTGCGCGAATTGGTATAGACGACTTAACACCGCTTAAAAGCGGATACTGTCTGTCTTCTTTAACCGACGTTTTGAAGAACGAAGTTGAAAAAAACATAAATTATTTTGCATGGTATTTTTGTTGTTTCCCTTTGAACGACGATTTGCGAAAGAGCCTGCCCCTGCCGCTTTTCTTTCAATACGACGATACGGAATTCAGCCTGCGCAGCCATGCACGGCGCAAGATCACCCTGAACGGAGTATGCGTCTGGCACGAATCCTTTGACAAGAAGTACTCCGCAACCAAAGATTGCTATTATGGAATACGTAATCGCCTTGTTACGCTTGCGCTTCATCCAGAGACGTTCCACGACGCTTTTTCGAAAAGATGGGTTAAAAGTTTTCTGCTTAAAAAAACAGTGTTTCGTTTGCTCACCTATCGTTACAAAGATGCGGAATTGATCGTCCGAGCCGCCGAAGACTTTCTACGCGGTATTGATTGGCTTGGTTCCATGGACCCGGAGGCGCTCAACCGTGAGATTGTGGATGCAGGAGAGCCGCTTTTAGCTTTCGAAACCATACCCGCAGGCTTTGATTCCCGCCCAAGAGCGCCGCGAAACCCGCCGTCTAAAAGCAAATTGCTCCGTCTATGGCGTTTTTATCTGCTTAACGGACTATTTTTCCCTTCATGGAGGAGCCTTACTCTCTCCGAGCAGGATGCGCGCTGGCGAAACTTCTTCTTTATTCGGCGGGTGGTCTTCTTCAACCCGTGGACGCGCAAAGGTTATGTTGTGGAAAAAAGCTTCCTGCGTATATTTAAGATTCTGGGACAGTTGCTGCGACTCTTCGTCAAGATTGACAAGTCTTTCACATATACGGTGAAGCAGTACCAAGAGCGGTTTCCTGCGGTCGTCTCAGAAGACTTTTGGCGTGAATTTCTGCACCTAAATTAAATTCTTAAGCGGTGATTCACAAAGAGTGGTAGCGAGTAAAGACAAGGGGATACAAAGAAATATTATGGAATGACGTCAGTCGTTATAGAATTCAAGCATCCCCGTAATCCTAGCATAACCTGAAACGAGAGAGAACAACGGCAAACAGAATTATCACTGCTTTCAAGCAGGGACGATAGTCTATCGGCGATTGTCAGATGACTTATCGCGGATGTCTTACGCCAACGAGCCACTCGCTGATTTTGGGAAACGATGTTTCACATGAGCGGGGCGAATACCCGTAAAACGTCCTGTACGACGCGCTGGAGCGCGTTTCGGGAACAGTCTTTGAGTGTAATCTGGCGGGAAACCGCCAGTGTCTCCAAGAAATCCCTCTTTATATCTTTTATTGCGCTGTTCAGATACAGACATACGCCACATTCAAAGTGCAGGTAGAGACTGCGGAAATCCAGATTTGCGGTACCGACTGTGGCTGTTCTGTCGTCTGACACAAAGGTCTTGGAGTGGTTGAAGCCGTTTATGTATTCGTAGATTTTGACACCTGCGGATATAAGCTGTCGGTAGTAGGAACGGGAGGTGATAGCCGCTATCTCTTTGTCCCAATGATGGGGGGTTATGATGCGTACGTCCACGCCGCTCTTTGCGGAAAGCATCAGCGCGGAAAGCATATTGTCGTCCACTACTAGATAGGGCGTGTTGATGTAGACGTATTCTCTGGCGTTGTTGATGATTTGTATATACACGTGCTCGCATACATTATCATCGTCAAAAGGACTGTCGCCGTAAGGCTGCACATAGCCGTCTGTAGGGATTGGGTGCTCGGTCGACGTGCTGGGATAAAACGCCGTGAAGTCGTCTTCGTTCCGCTCAAGATTCCACATCTGTAGAAAAAGTACGGTCAGGGACCATGCGGCTTCCCCTTGAATCATGATAGCCGCGTCTTTCCAATGTCCGAATCGTTCCAGCTTGTTGATATACTCATCTGCGAGGTTCACCCCGCCTGTAAAAGCGGTCTTTCCGTCAATAATAACGAGCTTGCGGTGGTCGCGGTTGTTCTGCAAAGACGAAAGCGCAGGCTTGAACGGGTTAAACACGAGGCACTGGACGCCTTTTTCCTCTAAATTGTGCTTGTAATCTGTGTGCAATGAGAAAAAACATCCCAAGTCATCGTAAATCACGCGCACGTCAAGCCCTCGCGCGGCTTTTTCTTCCAACAGATCGATGATGGAATCAAGCATAAACCCCGGGCGCATGATGAAGAATTCCAGGAATATGTATCGCTCGGCTTTCTGTATCTCCTCAAGAACCTTTTGGAGGAAATCCATCCCGTTCGCAAAATATTGCGTCTGCGTCCGCGTATACACGGGAAACCCCGCATAGTTTTGTAGATACCTAATTTGCGCAAGGCAGTCTGCTTCTACATCCGCTGACTCTTCGTTTATCGGCAGAAAAGGCTTGCTCTCCTCCTTCCGCCTTACGAACATAGCTTGGAGTTTCTTGAAATCAGATGCAAAATGAAACACAATGTAGAGAATTCCTCCAAAAATCGGAAACATCAGTATGAGAAAAACCCATGTTACTTTATACGCGGATTTCTCCTTCTTATTGATGATATAAAGACTCACCACAATACTCATCAACGACAGGGCGAAGCCTGCATAACGGAACGCAAGGCTCGAACCGGCGATAATCGCCATGATAAACGTTATTTGAACCAGCAATAAGAAACTGACGAAGACCCGTCGTCTGAAGATTAAGCGTATCCATTTCTTTTTCTTGTTTCGTATTTTATTCATAATGATTAAAAGAACATCTAAAAGTCGGGAATAAAGGCTTGGCGGCGATATGGGCGCCGCGCCTTCATCCTTGTCTAACGATGGTTACTTCACCTCCGTTTATATCTAAAACGGTCGAGAAGATGCGTTCTTGCTCCTCACCGCCGTCGAGTATCATATCGATTCCATCTATGTCTTCTATTTCCCAGCCGAAGCTGAAGAGTTGTTCCTTAGAGTCCTCTTCATGATCGTCAAACGAGGGAGTCGCAGGAAGCATAGAGCGTTTTGCGGTTATGGAATAAAGGGGGAAGCCTAGTTTCTTTATTAGCGCGGTAGGTATGGGGCTGTTCGGGATACGTACACCGATTTCCCGCCGCTTGAGGCTCAACGCCTTCTCCGTGTCAAGGAAGGTCCTGAGAATAAACACATAGGGACCGGGCGTAAGGCGGTTTATAAGTCGAAAAGCGCTGTTATCAAGGTTGCAGAGTTTGCTGAATTGGGATAATTCAGAGCATAATAGAGTGAAATGCTGTTCATCCCTTTCTCTTGATACGCTCCGTAGTTTCTTGATTCCTTCTTTTGACTTGAAGGAACAGGCTATCGCCCAGCTTGTGTCCGTTGGGATAGACACAAGCCCGCCGTTTTCGAGAATTTGCACGCTCTTGGATAAAATTCTGTCGTCAATATTGTTTGGAATCACATATTTTATCATAATACTTCAAAGCTAGCAGAAAAATCGAGTTTTTGCAAGCAGGTAGACTTCGCCTATTTGGACGACTTCTCAAGGGCTGTAGACGACACTGTCCTGCCATCGGCGAAACCCTAGACACCCACGCACTGCCTGACGGCGGGTGACAGGAGTCACAGCCGAGAGATGCTGAAGTCATGGTCGAGAGATGCTGGAGTCGTAGCCGAGAGATGCTGGAGTCGTAGCCGAGAGATGCTGGAGTCGTAGCCGCGAGATGCGCAAGTCGTAACCGAGAGATGCGGGAGTCGTAGCCGCGAGATGCTGAAGTCATGGTCGAGAGATGCTGGAGTCGTAGCCTAGAGATGCGCAAGTCACAGCCGCGAGATGCTGAAGTCGTAGTCGAGAGATGCGCAAGTCGTAACTGAGAGATGCTGAAGTCGTAACCGAGAGATGCGGGAGTCGTAACCGAGAGATGCGGGAGTCGTAGCCGCGAGATGCTGAAGTCATGGTCGAGAGATGCTGAAGTCGTAGTCGAGAGATGCGCAAGTCATGGTCGAGAGATGCGTAAGTCGTAACCGAGAGATGCTGGAGTCGTAGCCGAGAGATGCGCAAGTCACAGCCGCGAGATGCGCAAGTCGTAAAACAGACGATGCTGAAGTCATGGTCGAGAGATGCTGAAGTCGTAGTCGAGAGATGCGCAAGTCATGGTCGAGAGATGCGTAAGTCGTAACCGAGAGA